>JAFQDR010000099.1 GCA_017415945.1 Oscillospiraceae bacterium | reverse complement strand
GGCTTGTCAATGACCAGATCACGGGCACCGCAGGCCTCGGCGGTCTTGCCGTAGACCTCCCAGCCCTCGGTGTTGCGGATGCAGTGGGGGATGGGCAGCTTCTTACCCTCTTGGGTTTTGAGATAATTGTTCTTGTGGGTGTCCTGGGTGTAGATCACATGGGCATCCTTTTCCTTGTGGTATGCCTTGACCTTGGCGGCAATGCGCTCGTCCAGCAGCTCGGCACCCTCGAAGCCCAAAGAGCCGTTTACGAAATCGTTCTGATAATCAATGACCACAAGCAGTTTTTTCATGGTTTATTTCTCCTTTCGGGGCATACCCGCTTCAAACCAGCGGAATGTCATGGGCCAGATGATACCTGCAAACAGGATCATTACAAAGTAACGGATGCCGTGTGCCATCATGTTGCCGTCCAGCAGTGCCAGCAGAGGTGCCTTCAGACCGCTCTTCATGCCCAGTGCCACGGCGGCACCGATGGCCACCTTAATGACCTGACACTTGAAGGGGGCTGCGGTGGGGAACTGCAGCTTGGTGCGGTCTACATGGAATACCAGCAGCAGACCGATGGCGCAGAAGAAGATCTCCCAGCTGTGCTTCAGTGCGGATTCGTAGTTTGCCATGTCGATGTCTGCGGGGAAGGTGTTCAGCTCCATGTAGGCAACGAATGCACCTGCGGCAATGATGAACACAACGTACAGAATGTACACGGGCTTGGGGTTTTCGTCCATGTTCTTGAACAGGGGGTACATGCCGAACACCAGAATGGTGCCGAACAGGGCTGCCACCCCTACGTCTGCGGGGGTGTGGACACCCAGATACATACGGCTCAGGCCCACCAGCACGATCATCACAATGCAGAAGACGCGCAGCTTGGTGTTGCTCCACCAGCGGGCGGGGGTGCCCAATACGGTGAAGGCACTCTGGGTATGGCCGCTGGGGAAGGAATAGCCTGTGGCAGCCTCACGAGCGGACTCTACAATGGTGAAGTTGGGATCCTTGACCCAAGGACGGGGCACACGGCAGAAGATCTTCAAAAACTGGCTGACGATCATGCCCGCAAAGCCAACGGTAAGCATATAGTAGCCTGCCTTCTTGTCCAGACACCAGAACAGACCGATGGCCAGAGCGATGAAAATAGCCTCTCCGCCGAACTCGGTAACAACGGAGAAGAACACATCCAGCACGGGATTGCGGATGCTCTCCAGAAAATACAGAAATTGCATAGTCGGTTTCCTCTTTCTAAATAGGTTGGTTTTATGATAGCACAGAAGTGAATGGTGTTCAATATGTCGTTGCACCAATGGCATTGCACCATCGTAGGGAGCGTCGTCCCCGACGCTCCGTCACACCGCAGCTCAAGCACACTTCGTTTTTATGTCTATCGGAAATTTTCCACCTGCATCACGGAGCGTCGGGGACGACGCTCCCTACGAGATGTGTTTTATTGGATGCGGAAATAAACTTCCGCTACACCAGTGCGGAGAAGACGTTTTGTCCCTCGGTGCTGCCGCTGACGATGGTCTTGCCGTCTTCCGTGGCGGAGGTGAACAGTTCGATCACGTCCCCCAAGCGGGTCTCCTTGGCGAAGTTGATGACAAAGTCCGCGGGAGAGCAGTTGGGCAGCACCTGCTCCACCATATCCGCATAGCGGCAGTTGTTGGTGTGGTTGTTGCCGTCCAAATCCGATTCGGTGATGGTATAGCTGCCTGCGGGAGTCAGTCCGTCGGGACGGAAGCGGGGGAAGCCCTCGGGCAGGATGGGAGTGGTGTTGAACTCGCCTACAAAGTCCTTGTCAGTGCGGAGGATGCGGCGGGTGTTGTAGTCCATAATACACCACTGGCTGATGCCCTCGCACAGCAGCCGATCGTCGTCCATGGTGAAAATTTGATAGTCGCGCCGATACAGCATCCCCCGCTTGGGACGGGGATAGGTCACCAAATGATAGTCGGTGTCGGGGGTCAGGCTGCCGTGCAGCACATAGCGGATCTTGGTGACGACCCACATCTGACCGTCGGCTACCATTTCGGTGATGCCCATGCCGGCCATGCCTGCGTGCTCACCGCCGATCTCCTGAAATTCATATTGCAGGGCGGAGGGGCGGATGCCGCCTTCGGAAAAGGCTTCGGGAGCGAAGCGGATAATGCGTTCGTGCTTGATCATTGGGAAATTGCTCCTTTTGGGGAATCATCGTATATCAAAATAATGTGGATATAGGCATACTTGTTCTTTCGGTCGTTTGCGGGATTGATTTGACCTCTTCCACCGCAAGCGGTCCCCCTTCCCCTAAAAGGGGAAGGTACCTATTACAATAGCATATTTTTCCGAGGTTGTCGATAAAGCACCCTTGGAAAATTGCATGAATTGTATATCCGTCCAATTGACAAACCGGAGCCGCTACAATATAATTTTCCTGTATTTTCGACAAAGGTAATACCTTTGTCAACAAAGGAGATTTGCAGCTATGGCAAAGTACACCCGTGAAGATATTATCCGCATTGTAAAGGAAGAGAACGTAGAGTTCATCCGTATGCAGTTTACCGATATTTTTGGCACCATGAAGAATGTTGCCATTACCGCCTCTCAGCTGGAGAGAGCACTGGACAATCAAATCAGCATTGACGGCTCCTCCATCGAAGGCTTTACCCGTATCCACGAATCCGATCAGTACCTGCACCCCGATCTGAACACCTTTGTGATTCTGCCCTGGAGACCCCAGGAGGGCAAGGTGGCTCGCTTCCTGTGCGATGTGTATAACCCCGACGGCACTCCCTTTGTGGGCGACCCCCGCGGCATTCTGAAGCGTGCCCTGCAGCGTGCGGCGGACATGGGCTATGATGCCTTCAACTGCGGTCCCGAGCTGGAATTCTTCCTGTTTGAAACCGACGAACGTGGCAGACCCACCACCCGTACCGCCGACGAGGCTGCCTACTTCGATCTGGCTCCTCTGGACCACGGTGCTGTGGTGCGCCGTGAGATCTGCCGCTCTCTGGAAAAGATGGGCTTTGAGATCGAGGCATCCCACCACGAATGTGCAGCAGGTCAGCACGAAATTGACTTTAAGTATGCCGATGCTCTCACCGCAGCGGACAACATCATGACCTTCCGCATGGCGGTTAAGACCATTGCCCAGGACCACGGTCTCCACGCTACCTTCATGCCCAAGCCCATTTTCGGTATTGCGGGCAGCGGGATGCACGTGAATATGTCCCTGTTCAGAAACGGAGAAAATGTGTTCTTTGACCCCAACGGCCCCAAGCAGCTGTCCGAGGAAGCCTACCGGTTTATTGCGGGCACCCTCCACCATGTGCGCAACATCTGCGGTGTTACCAATCCTCTGGTCAATTCCTACAAGCGTCTGGTGCCCGGCTTTGAAGCACCCTGCTATGTGGCATGGTCCGCTTCCAACCGCTCCGCTCTGGTGCGTATCCCTGCCTCCCGCGGCAAGGGCACCCGTGTAGAGCTCCGCTGCCCCGACCCCTCCTGCAACCCCTATCTGGCTCTGGCTCTGTGCCTGACCGCAGGTCTGGACGGCATCGAAAAGCAGATGACGCCTCCCGCGGAAATCACCGAAAATATCTACGATATGACCAAGAAGGAGCGCAAGGAGCGGGGCATCGAATCCCTGCCCGCAAGCCTGGAAGAAGCCATTAAGCTCATGCGTGCCGATCCTATGGTTCGTGAGGTGCTGGGTGAGCATACCTTCCATCAGTATGTGGCAGGCAAGAAGGCGGAATGGGATCTGTACCGTACCCGTGTCAGCCAGTGGGAAGTGGAAAAATATCTGGTTATGTATTGATACCGAATCAATTGTGCACCATAAAATCAAAAAGCGCAGGCATTTACGAGAAGATGTCTGCGCTTTATGCTTTCTTTACGAAAGCGATGTGATGGTTAACGACCGCTTGATAGAATACCAATTCTGCTTAACTCCCAATTAACTCCGATTTTGCTACAATAGAAGCAGAAATCAAGCAGATTGGGAGGCTGTTATGGAAGAAATTCTGAAAAGCAAACTGAAGGACGACGAAACTCTGCTGTGGTGCGCCAGACCCGAAGCCTTCGAGACTCTGGACAAGACCCACAAGGGGCGTTTTATTCGAAAGGCTGTTATCGTTGCGGCGGTGGTGGCGGTACTGATCGTTATTTATATCATTGCCGCGGGCAAAAGCCATGTGGATGTGAAGCTTCCCGTGATCCTGTTGGTGCTGGCAGCGGGGGTGTATGGTGTGTTCGGGGAAATTCTGGATGCCAACAAGCTGCGCAGTAAAACCATTTACGGCTTGACCGACCAGCGTATCATTGCGGTTATGGGCATGAGCACGGAAGCGGTGGACTATGAACGTATGAAAAAGGGTGACTATGAATTTGTCACCGATGAGGATGGGCATACCAGTCTGCTGTGCGGAGAACGAGCTCGTGAGGCCAAGCCCTACGGCAGACGCAGCGTGACTGTTTGCGGTGCACAGAATAACGCCGAAACCGGGGAATGCCACGGCTTTGCGATGTACGGCATTACCGCGGAGGTCAAGGCGATCGATGCCATTCTTTCCAAGTACATTGGGTAAAATCGAATAGACTGTATCAATTCCCCTCACCAAAGTGAGGGGGATTTTTTGTGCCGTTAAGCCGGGTTTACGAAAGCGCAGCACAGCTTAACGGATGCTTGACTGCGGAGTGGTTCGGCTTAACCCGAACTTCACAAAGGGGATGGTACAATGTATATAGAGTACTTGGTAAACCATGGATGGAGGGAAACACTATGGAAAATAGATTGGAAAGCATTTTGCAGGAGGGGGAACGGCTTCTGTGGAGCGGCAGACCCGAAGCGATAAGCACCTTGTCGGGAATTTATAAAACGGCGATCATGCGGAAAATTCTATTGGTCGTGGTGGGGATCCTGGTTTTGAGTGGCTGGTATATTTCCGCTGCTCTGAAAAACGGTGTGGAGGTGCAGCCCATTGCCATCCTTGTTTGTTCGCTGCCCTTCCTGTACAGCATCTACAACGATTTTGCGGATGCCAAGAAGCTCCGCAGCGGCGTCCTGTATGCTATGACTGACCGCCGCATGATCACTGTGATCGATAAGCTGGTCAGTGCTGTGGAATATGAGCATATCGACGGCTGGAAAATCGCTGCCGACAAGGACGGCGTTGTGAGCCTTGTGTGCGGTGCGGATGCGCTGAAGGCCAAGGAAACCTCCAGACGTGAGGGCGCTGTGTGCGGTGTGCGCACGAATCTGGATACGGGTATGTGCGAAAGCTATGTGATGTACGGCATTACGGACAGTGCGGATAAGGTTTCCGATATTGCGGAAAAGTATATGATGACCCTGTAAATATCTCGTTAAAATACCGAAAGAGCACCGTTTTGGCGGTGCTCTTTTTACGCTGCCACGTTAAGAGTGCTTAGCGGAGATTGGGGAAAAGTTGATAAAATGTTTATCTCGCATGGACGTTCTTAACCCGAAATTTATTCCAATCATGGTACAATCAGTACAGAAATTTCTGCTGCGGAGGCAGAGGGATATTATGGAGGTAAACGATGAACGATAAGCTGAATGAAGTTCTTTTGGAAGGCGAAAAGCTGCTGTGGAGCGGCAAACCCACCATGAAAATGCTGGATGAGACCCACAAGAATGTTTATGCCGGCAAGGCGGTTCTGACCGTGTTCGGTGCTGTTGCATTTCTGATGTACTATATGCTGGGCGTTACCGAAGGTACCATCCCCTTTAAGGCTGCGGTATTGGTACTGCTGGCTGTGCTCATGGGTGTGATCCTGGCTCCCGACCGGATGGACGTTGGCAAGCTGAACAAGGCTGTTTACGGTGTGACCGACAGACGCCTGCTGGTACTGGTCAACGGTGCTGTACACGCTGTTGCTTACGACAAGATCGACGCATACAAGTTTGAAACCGATAAGGACGGTCAGACCTCTCTGCTGTGCGGCGAAAGCGGCATGAAGGTTCGTCCCTCCCGCAGAAGACTGAACACCATTTTCGGCCTCCGTATGACCGACGACTGCAGCATGTGTGACCGCTTTGTGATGTACGGCATTCCCGAAGCAGACAAGGTGGAAAAGCTGGTTAACAAGTACGTGAAGTAAACCTTTCTTTTCTCATATACCCTCTTTGAATACCCCCGCCGACTCGGATGAGTCGGCGGGGGGTATTCATGTGAAATCCAAATCCGATGAATTGGATTTGGTATTGAATGGAGCGTGGGGCGCGCGTATAATGGAGATATCTTATCAAAGGAGTATCGCATGGCAAAGTTTACCTTTAAGCAGGAGACTGCGGTCAAGCCCGTCACCGACAGTCCCCGCTATCAATCCTCCAAGAAAAGCCTCATTGCCAGATTCTGGCCATATGAGAAGCAATATCTCCACATTGTCATTTTCGACCTGTTCTGCGCGGCTCTGACCTGTATCTGCGATTTGGTGCTGCCCCTCATTATGCGCCACATTACCGATCTTGCCATCAACGATCTGGCGGCTCTGTCCGTGTCTCTGGTGCTGAAGCTGGGGCTTTTATACTTTGTCCTGCGTATCATCGATGCTATGGCCCAATACTACATGGCCAATACGGGGCACGTTATGGGGGTGTATATCGAGACGGATATGCGCCGAGATGCCTTTGACCATCTCCAGCGGCTGAGCCAGAATTACTACTCCAACAATAAAATAGGACAGATCATGGGCCGCATTACCAATGACCTGTTTGATGTTACCGAGTTTGCCCACCACTGTCCCGAGGAATTTTTTATTGCGGGCATCAAGATTCTGGTGAGCTTCTGCATCCTGTGCACCTATAATTTGCCCTTGACCTGTATTTTGTTCGTGTGCGTGCCTCTGATGATGGCAGTGTCCATTACCATCAACCAGAAGCAGCGCGCGGCCTTCCGCCGTCAGCGTGTGCAGATCGGTGAGCTGAACAGCCAAATCGAGGACAGCCTGCTGGGGGAACGGGTCATTAAGGCCTTCGGCGCCGAGGAGCTGGAAAAGGAAAAGTTCGACAAGGGCAATCAGGCCTTTAAGGACATTAAGAAAATCACCTATCGGCTTATGGCAGCCTTCCAGTGTTCCACCCGCCTGTTTGACGGGCTCATGTATCTGGTGGTCATTCTGGGAGGCGGCATCTTCGTGGTGAAGGGCTGGATCACCCCCGGGGATCTGGTTGCTTATACCATGTACGTCTCCACCCTCATTGCCACCATTCGCCGTATTGTGGAATTTGCGGAGCAGTTCCAGCGGGGCATGACGGGCATCGAGCGTTTCTTTGAGATCATGGATACGGACATCGAGATCTTCGACGAGCCCGACGCGGTGCCTCTGCAGGTGACAAAGGGCGGTATCGAGTTTAAGAACGTGTCCTTTGAATACCCCGACGACAAGAACAAGGTGCTCAACGGTGTGAACCTGTCCATCCGACCCGGGGAACGTGTGGGTCTGGTTGGCCCCTCCGGCGGCGGCAAGACTACCCTGTGCAGTCTGATTCCCCGTTTCTACGATGTCACCGACGGCAGCATCGAAATCGATGGACAGAACATCAAGGGCGTGACCCTCAAGAGCCTCCGCGGCGCCATCGGCATCGTGCAGCAGGATGTGTATCTGTTCAGCGGCACCGTGGCGGAGAACATTGCATACGGCAAGCCCGAGGCCACTCGTGAGGAGATCGTCCGCGCGGCAAAGCTGGCAGGGGCCGACCGATTCATCGATGCATTGAAGGACGGCTACGATACCTATGTGGGGGAACGGGGCGTGAAGCTCAGCGGCGGACAGAAGCAGAGACTGTCCATTGCACGTGTATTTTTGAAGAATCCCCCCATCCTCATTCTGGATGAGGCAACCAGTGCGCTGGACAATGAAAGCGAAATCATGGTGGGGCAGAGCTTGGAGGAGCTGGCCCACGGCAGAACCACCCTGACCATTGCCCACCGACTGACCACCATCAAGGACTACGACCGTATTTTGGTCTTGAATGCCGACGGCATTGCCGAAAGCGGCAGCCACGAGGAGCTGCTGGCACTGGAGGGCATTTACTACCGACTGTGGAACCAGATCCCCACAGGGGAAACACTGTAAAAAACGCCCTCTATGGGCGTTTATTACAGGTAAGAGTGAATAGTGAAAAGTGAATAGTGAATAGTTTAAGTCAAATCCAATTCTTAGGAATTGGATTTGTTATTTGATAGGGCACTTGCCAAAAGACGGTTGTGATGGGTATAATGATACTATCTGAAAACATGGAGGCTGTTATGTCACAAGGACTGTTTGAAAACTACATCGAGGAGATTGCCGCGCGGGTGGATGCCATGCTGCAGAGCGGGACACGCCCCGTGGTCATCGGCATGGACGGCATGGCGGCATCGGGGAAGAGCACCCTTGCGGCGTTGCTGGCAGACCGATTGGACGCGGCGGTCATTCATATGGATGACTTCTTCCTGCCACAGGGCTTCCGCACCCCCGAGCGTTTGCGTACCCCCGGCGGGAATGTGTACTATGAGCGGTTCTGCAAAGAGTGCGGATATGGCTTCGGATGTCGAGGCTATGGTTAAGAAAGGCAGGTACGAACTCCTGATGGAAGTAAAGGACGACGGTGATAATGTAAACATTTATACCGTCGGAAATGAGAAGACCATAGAGAGCTTCGTGTTTCTGTGCCGTTCGGACGGGGATGTACAGTTCATATGCATCGACGGCACAATGAACCGTTCTGAAGTGGAGGCCCTCATAGCAAAAGCCGCCGCTTCCGCGATGTAGGTCCCAGAATTTGGCGTTTCTTGAAATTTATCTTATATTTGAAAATAATATTGGATGCCGTGGTTCGGTTAGAGTTCCACAACGCGATATAGGCATAGTCGTATGGCCTGTATCGCGCTTTTTTTATACGGCATAAAACATTGATGTAATGAAACAGGAAGTCGAATCACTATCCTTAATGCAAAATGAAGTCAAGGATAGAATTATTTTCATCAGGCAACAGAATGTCATAATTGATGCAGATGTGGCTGAATTGTATGGGGTAGAAACAAAAAGAATTAATGAGGCTGTAAAGAATAACCCGGACAAGTTTCCGGATGAGTATATGTTTTCACTGACTTTGGATGAGTTGGCTGTTTTGCGGTCGAAATTTTCGACCGCAAAATGGTCGACAAAAAGAAGGTCTACGCCAAAGGTCTTTACTGAAAAGGGATTGTATATGCTGGCCACAATCTTAAAAAGCAAAAGGGCAACAGATGTTACCTTTGCTATAATTGAAACATTTGCGAAGGTAAGGATATTAAAGAATGAGATTTTAAGTATGCACGAGAATACTGATTCTCATAAGATTCAAGGCTTTGGAGAAATCCTTGCAGATATTATAATGCCGGATATGGAGACATCAGAAACAGAATCAAGCCTGGAACTGAATTTTGTAATCGGAAAGATAAGACACAAAGTAAAGAGAGTCAGGAGGAAATAAAAATCCCCTCGCAAGGGAGGGGATCTCATTATATGCTTATAATTACTGCGGACGTCTGCGCATAGGTCTTTGAGGTTCGACCTGCTTGTACTCGAAGTACTCGAAGTCTGCATATCCCTTCTGAGAAGGTGACTGAGCCCAGAGGCCGAGCATGATGCCTGTGAAGTTGCCGAGAGTCTCGGTGCTGAGGAAGCGCGCGTCGCCCACACCCACCTGCTTGAAATCCTTGCCGTCAGTAGAATACCAGAGCTGATACTGCATACGGTTTCCGGTAAGTCGGAGCCAGACCTTGCCACTGTTTACAGCCACTTCCTCGACATGGTTCACAGGGCCGAATGTGTAGTTTGTTCCTACGACCCATCTGCCACCCTTCTTCTGGAGGTAGATGTCATAGTGTCCGTT
>JAFQDR010000098.1 GCA_017415945.1 Oscillospiraceae bacterium | reverse complement strand
TGTCATAATACCGTAAAATTACAGAGAGAAACAACCCCTTAGTCATCCGCTCGTACCTCGCGTCTGACAGCCTGCGGCCCTCGTTGCAATCGTAGATTGCTCCGCGCTTTGGCTACAAATATGCCACAGGCATATTTGCTTAACGCGTCGCGCCCCTTACACAGGGGAGCCTTAACGGTTGTTTGAATTACAGTCCGAAGCCGCCGCTGATTTTGGACATGGTTTCGTTGGAAGCGTTGTCTGCCATGCGGTTTGCTTCGTTGACCGCAGCTACGATCAGGTCTTCCAGCATTTCTACGTCATCGGGATCCACTGCTTCGGGGTTAATCTTGATGCTCACCAGCTCGTGCTTGCCGCTGACGGTAGCGGTGACCACGCCGCCGCCTGCCTTAGCGGTGTAGGTTGCCTTTTCCAGATTTTCCTGTGCCTTCAGCAGTTCTTCCTGCATCTTCTGTGCCTGACGCATGAGGTTTGCCTGCTGGTTCATGTTCACGCCGCCGTAACCGCCGCGGAACTGGGGTTTCTTTGCCATAGTTCAATTTCCTCCTATTTGAATTTGACTATATCGTTGAATTTATCATTTCTGAAATCGTCCAGACTGCGCGCCGCGGGACGGGGTGCGCCTGCCTGTGCCGCTTCCAGCTTGAAGTCTGCGGGCTTGCCGTAGAAGTCGTTGGTCAGCTGCTTCAGTTTTGCCAGATTGTTGGGCAAGTTCAGTTGCGCGAATGGGAACGAAGGAGCGTGGATGGTCAAGCCGCTGTCGGTGAATACCGCGCTGCACTGATACAGCAGCGCGGACAGATACCCCGGCAATACTCGCTTGGCTTGCTCCACGAAGGGCTCCCAATTGGGGTCGGGGCCGTTGGATACAGGTGCGGGTGCAGCAGGCTTCCGCTCTCTGGGCTTAGGCGTGGGAGGCTCCTCAAATACGGGAGGTTCCTCGGGCAGAGGGGGGCGGTCATAGTCGTCCTCGGGGGGAGGGGGTGCCTCATCCCAAGGGGGACGATCCTCAATGACAGGTGCTTTGGGTGCGGGCCCTGCCATCATTTCCTCGAAGCTGGGTCTGCGCTTGGGCTTGGGTTCCGCTTTGGGTGCGGGCTCCTCCCAAGGGGGCAGATCCTCAACCGCGGGAGGAGGTGTTTGCCGCTTGGGTGCGGGAGCCGCCGCGACGGGTGCAGCTGCCACGGGCACACCGTTTTGCAGTTTTCGCTCCAGCTCCTCAATGCGGGCACGGAGACCTGCGGTATCGTCGTGGAGAGTAGGGTCGCACATGGAGATGAGACAAAGCTCCACGGTCATGCGCTGGTTGCGGCTTTCCTTGAGCTTTTCCTGGGCGGTCTGCACGGTGTCCAAATGCTTCATAAGGGAAGCGGCACCTAATGTGCCCGAAAAGCTGCGGACAGTGTCTATATTGAAATTGCCGGACAGCAGCTTGTCACAGCCGTCGGGGGCGGTCAGGTACAGCAGTATGTCACGCAGCAGGGTGGCCAGCTCGTTCAGGAGCATGGCGGGATCCTTGCCGTCGTTCCACAGACGTGCGAACAGCTGCAAAGCACCTGCGGTGTCACGGCTGACAATGATTTTCAGCAGTTCGGCGGTGAAGATGCTGCCTGCCAGACCTGTTGCGGACAGGACGGACTCTTCGGTGATGTTGCCATCCCCAAGTACCTGATCCATGAGGGAGAGACCGTCACGCATGGAGCCGTCTGCCAGTCTCCCCAGGAGGTCCGCGGCATCGTCGGTCATGTTCAGCCCTTCGCGGTCAGCCACATAGCGCAGGCGGTTTGCCACAATGTGGCTGTCGATGCGCTTGAAGGTGTAGCGCTGGCAGCGGGAGAGAATGGTGGCGGGCACCTTCTTCAGTTCTGTGGTTGCCAGAATGAACATCAGGTGAGCGGGAGGCTCTTCCATGATCTTCAGCAGGGCGTTGAATGCTGCGGTGGAGAGCATATGCACTTCGTCGATGATGTACACGCGCTTTTTGGCACCTGCGGGGGAGAAGATGGCCTCGTCACGGAGGGCGCGGACGTTGTCAACGCCGTTGTTGGAGGCTGCGTCCAGCTCCACCACGTCCATGATGTTGCCTTCGTCAATGCCGCGGCAGGTGGGGCACTGACCGCAGGGATTTCCGTCAACGGGATTTTGGCAGTTGACGGCCTTGGCCAGAATCTTTGCGCAGGTGGTCTTGCCCGTGCCGCGGGTACCGATAAACAGGTAGGCGTGGCTGAGCTTGTCGCTGCGGACCTGATTCTTCAAGGTCTGGGTAATATGTTCCTGACCCACCACATCGTCGAAGGTGCGGGGGCGGTATTTGCGGTATAGTGCTTGATACATAGCATTCACCCGATCGTTCAATCAATTTCCGATTAGCCTCTCCTTTTAAGGAGAGGTGCCCGAGCTTGTCGAGGGCGGAGAGGTAATAATCATTACCTATACTATAAAACAAAAAGCGGCGATTGACAAGACTGCACACCCATTTCCGAAAGCTATATTATGCCCGCTAACCACAACAGTCGGCTCAGGTCCGGTGACCTCGAGGCACACAGAAGATCAACCTTAATGCTGCTCGGTTCCCCGCCTGACATGGTTCGGAAGTTTCTGTTGCTCAAGACCGGATCTTCAACACCGCCTGCTGAGGGCAAACGACACAATATAGATCCTCGAATGGGAATTCGTCCCTGCTATAGCGGATTGCAGGTTACAGGGCACCGCTGGCTCCCCGACTAGTGCAGCCTTGTGAATCGCCGCCCGAATACTATACTATAAAAAAATCGTTCTGGCAACAGGAAATTTGCAGAAACGGGAAAATTTATAAAAATTTCATCTTTACAAATGGAAAATTGTGTTATATAATACACCTTGTTCCGACAAAAATGAATACTTGGGGGTATAGCTCAGCTGGGAGAGCACCTGCTTTGCAAGCAGGGGGTCATCGGTTCGATCCCGATTATCTCCACCAAAAGAAACGCCAATCCACTATCGCGGATTGGCGTTTCTTTTGGTGTTCTTTTCTCTTTTCATTCTTCTCTCTTCACTATTCTCTTGGCAAACGCGGATTGGTGTTTCAGAGAAAGGATAAGAGAGAAGAGAGAAAAGAAGCGGTCAACTCCAATTTGCAAATTGGAGTTGATGTTGAAAAAGCCGCTACAAGCTTATACCGTCTCCCAGTCTGCGATCAGCTCGTCCGCCAATTCCTTGATGGCTTCCCAGTTGTGGGCGCTGTATTTGTCGTAGATGCCCACTACGTGGAAGCCTGCACTCTTTGCGGAGGTGGCCGCTACGAGAGAGTCTTCAAATACGGCCGTTTCTTCGGGGGTACCGCCCAGACGGCGGGCTGCCTCCAGAAATACGTCGGGCTTGTCCTTGCTGGCGTTCACGTCCACGCAGCTGAGCAGGAACTCAAAATACTTCCGCAGCCCCAGTCGCTCCAGACAAATGGTCACCAGAGGAACGGAGGTTGCGCTGGCAATGCACATTTTCGCACCCTGTTGATGCAGCTTTTCCAAATATGCGGGTACACCCGGCTTTACTTCCACGTCCGATGCGTAGTGGGCTGCCATGAGAGCGTTGAACTCCTCTGTGAGAGATTCCACGGTGCCCTCGAAGTGAAAGCGGTCAATGAAATATTCCATGGCGGCGGGAATGGTCATGTGCTGGATATCCTTGAGCACCTCGTTGATGTCCTCGGAAATGCCCTTGGCCTCCAAAAATTCGTATTCCAAATTCTTCCAGTGACCCATGGAGTCTACCAGTGTGCCGTCCATATCAAATATGCAGTATTTATAATTCATGGAATCCCATCCTTTGGTTTTGAATATGCTCTTATTATGCACGCCCCAAGGGGGAAATGCAAGTATGTACAAAATTAACAATAATAATTCTTGTTAATTTACAAAATTACCTATTGCAATTTCCTGAAAGTGTGCTATAATGAAATCACAAACAAGAACGATTCCTAATAAGTAAACAAAATCGAACATACAAAACATTTAGAAAAGGAGAATTTATTATGAAGTTTTACGTTTGCGGACACTGCGGCAATATCATTGAATATCACGTAAATAAGGGCGTTCCCGTTATGTGCTGCGGGCAGAAGATGACCCTGCTGGAACCCGGCACCACCGATGCTTCCCGTGAAAAGCACGTTCCCGTCATCGAGCAGGAAGGCAGCAAGGTCGTTGTCAGAGTCGGTGAAGCAGAACACCCCATGGTAGAGGTCCACTACATTGAATGGATCATTCTGGAAACCAACAAGGGCTACCAGAAGAAGCACCTGCTGCCCGGTCAGGCTCCCGTAGCGGAATTCATTCTGGCAGAGGGCGAAGAAGTGGTTGCTGCTTACGAATACTGCAACCTCCACGGTCTGTGGAAAAAGTAATGGA
>JAFQDR010000097.1 GCA_017415945.1 Oscillospiraceae bacterium | reverse complement strand
CAGCAATGGACATAAAAAGCGAGAATGTCTGACTGCAGTGAAGCGGAGCGTCCGGGAGGACGCTCCCTACACGATGCGTTACGAAGGGTGCGGAGCATTAACCATAACAAACACCAAACCAGCCTGTGGGGAGCGGCCCGTCCTTGGTGACGGCGGAGACATAATGCTCCGTGCCCAACAGGGTGCAGGTGCAGCGGAGAGTGTTTGTATGCTCCATGAGGGCTTGTGCCACTCGCCCTGCCTGTTCCATGGTTGGGTGGGGCAGCAGCTCATTGATCTGCAGGGTGCTGCCGTCGCTGAAATAGTCGGCGATGAAATCCCCCACAGCGCAGAACCCTCCGCCGTAGGCTTGGTGCAGCAGATGCGCCCATTGGGTCCAGTGTTCATGGTGGCGCACATGGGGCAGCCCCTGCAATGCGGCATCACGGCGTGCCATATAGTCGGCGGGGGACAGGGATGCAGCGGGCAAGTCACTCTGTTCCCCAAGGTCAAAGACTGCGCTTGTCATTCCCATAGTGGGCACGGCCCCGATTTTTTCCGCATACCAAGGGTATAGGCTTTCCTCCGAGGGCTTGGTGAACAGGATCTCGTTGTTCTCAAGCACTTGTTCCTTTAGGTCTTTGCACAGCTCGGCGGCAAGTCCCCGTTTGCGGTGTTGGGGGTGGGTGGCTACGGCGTAGAGATAGGCACCCTTCCGTACGGTTCCGTCGGCGGTCACATAGTCGGTGCCTTGGGGGCAGTAAGCTGCGGCGGCTATGGTGCCGTTTTGCTCCGCGCAGACTCCGAAGTGAGGGCTGTGGGCGAAAATACGGAAGAACTCCCGTACCAGAGCCTCGTCGTCCCCGAACACCAGTGACCACAGGGCGGCGGCTTGGGGGGCATCCTCCATGGTCAAGGGGCGGATGGTATAGTCCTTCATGCTTGTGCCTCCTCGTACAGCTCGGGATAGCAGTCCCGCACCACCCTGCGGAATTCCCGCAGATCGGCAAAGGTCTCGGGGCGTTTCCGCTCGTCCCGCAGCAGGGCGGAGGGGTGGTAAACAGCCATCATGCGCATTTTGCCCCGCCGATACCACTTGCCGTGCTCCTTGGTGATTTTGAAGTCATGGCGGATCATGCGCTGGGCGGCAATGCGGCCCAAGCAGAGGACAAACTCGGGATCCATGAGCCGCATTTGTTCGTCCAGCCAGAATTTGCAGGCATCCTGCTCCTCTGCCAAGGGGTCACGGTTGCGGGGCGGGCGGCACTTGACGATGTTGGCGATGTACAGCTTGCTGCGGTCCAGACCGATGAGGTACAGCATATCGTCCAGCAGCTTTCCCGCAGGGCCTACGAAGGGAACACCCTGCAGATCCTCCTGCTCACCGGGGCCTTCCCCCACGATGAGGATGGGGGCATCGGGATTTCCCACGCCGAATACTACATTGGTGCGGGTCTCGTGGAGGGCACAGCCCACGCACTGCATGCAGCCCTCTCGGAGAGCTTCCCAGTCGTCATGTTTGTTCATCATATTGTTCATGGAGTATTGTCTCCTTTGCGGGTTTTCCGTCATATACTATGATAGGGACGGGGAGAATAAGGGGGCAATCCGTGGAATGTCACACAAATTGCGGAGAAATTCCATGTTGACCCTTGTTTTATGTCTTTCTACACATTATAATACAAAAGAATGAAAATAACAATTAGGAGGCTGCCAATGACAGCTTTTGATCAATATCTGAGAACACGCAGCAAGGGCCACCTGATCGGGGTGGGCGGCGTGAGCATGAGCCCTCTGGCTGAGGTGCTGGCAGGTGCGGGTATGCCCATTACGGGCTCCGACATGGCCCACAGCGATAAGACCGCACATCTGGAGGAGCTGGGTGTGAGGGTGTACTACGGTCACTATGCCGAAAACATCGAGGCCGATACCAAGTTCATCGTCCGCACCGCTGCGGTACATGATGATAACCCCGAGATCATCCGCGCCCACGAAATGGGCATCCCCGTATTCGAACGTGCGGAGGCATGGGGAGCCATTATGACATACTACCGGAATGCATTGTGCATTTCCGGCACCCACGGCAAAACCACCACTACTTCCATGTGCACCCATATCCTCATGGCGGCAGAAAAGGATCCCACTGTGATGATTGGCGGCACTTTGCCTATTTTGAAGGCAGGTCACCGTATCGGCCATGGGGACACCATTGTGCTGGAGTCCTGCGAGTATTACGATTCCTTCCTGAATTTCTTCCCCACAGTGGCGGTGATCCTCAATGTGGAAGAAGATCATCTGGACTACTTCAAGGGCGGTCTTCCCGATATCGAAAACAGCTTCCATAAATTTGCCGAGTCCGTTCCCGAGGACGGCTGCATCGTGGCAAACTACGAAGACAAAAATACCATGGACTCCGTTGCGGGCATCAATCGCAAGATCATTACCTTCGGCATCGACAAGAATGCCGATGTGTATGCCGACAACATCCGCTTCAACGGTGCCAAGAGTATGTTCGACCTGTACGCGGGGGGCGAGAAGATCACCGATGTGACCTTGCACGTGCCCGGTATGCACAATATCCGCAATGCACTGGCTGCCGCTGCCGCCTCTTTGCATCTGGGCATCGGCGCAACTGCCATTAAGTACGGTCTGGCGGGCTTTATCGGCACAGGCAGACGCTTTGAGTACAAGGGTAAGTACAACGGCGCGGATGTGTACGACGACTACGCACATCATCCCAGTGAGCTCCAGGCCACCATGGATGCGGTGCAGCAGCTGGGCTACAAGCGCAATATCGTGGTTTTCCAGCCCCATACCTACACCCGTACCGCAGCACTGTTCGATGATTTCGTGGAGCAGCTGAAGCGCCCCGATATCACCTATCTGGCAGAGATCTACGCTGCCCGTGAGGTCAACACCATCGGCATTTCCTCCAAGGATATCTGCCGTGAGATCAACGGTGCCAAGTACTTTGCAAGCTTTGAGGAGATCGTTGCGGATCTGAAGAAGTTTGCCCAGCCCGGGGATATCATTCTCACCATCGGCGCAGGGGATGTATACAAAATCGGCGAGGCACTGGTGGAAAAGTAATATGAGACTGGATAAGTTTTTGAAGGTCAGCCGCCTGCTCAAGCGCCGCACCGTAGCCAATGAGGCCTGCGATGCGGGGAAGGTCAGCGTGGGCGGCCGTCCCGTAAAGGCAAGCTACGACGTGAAGATCGGCGATGTCATCGAGATCAGCTTCGGTCAGCGCATCGTGAAGGTAGAGGTTCTGGCTTTGACGGAATCCACCAAGAAGGAAGATGCCGCTGCCATGTATCGGGAAATTGTGTGAAATCATAACAGGAAAGGCTCTCTGTGTTCGCAGGGAGCCTTTTTTGTCGAAGGATTGCCCAACGGGTGCGGCGGCGGACGTCGATTGCCGCAATGTAGGGGAGAACATTGTTCGCCCGCAGAAGGAGCGACCATAAAAAACGGAGCATCGAGGACGATGCTCCCTACGGGTGGGGTGGTTAAACGCACCATCCCATAGTAGGGCGGCCGCTTGCTGCCGCCGTCGCTGCGCATAAACGCGGGCGGTGGTGGACGACGATTGCCGCAAGAGCGTTACCGTGCATAGATAAAACAGTGCGCAACACGTTCGTACGAGCCGAAAAAACGGGCGGATACTATCCGCCCCTACGGTTGCGGCGGTGGACGACGATTGCCGGAATCACTTTAAATAGTCAGAAGCTCCCATATAATGCTAACGAGATTATGTTGCTTCCTCGGTTTGGCTCACTGCCGCAGCCGACATGGGCAGCAGGCTTACTAACAGCACTGTAGCCAACAGCAGGGATAGGATTCTCTTTCTCTTGGGTGCCTCCATCGGGTGCTATTTAATAGGATAATTATACGCAACTCTGCCCAAAAGCGCAATGGGCGTGCAGTATCGGGGCTGTCTTTTTGTGCAGCACATTTACTTGCCGGAGGTAAGGTTTTGTTGTTTGTTTATGGAATGTTCATAAAGCATTTATATTCTATTCACCAACGGAGGGCGGGGGTGTGGTATCTTATCATTGCGAGGAGCAAATGAGCTTCGATCGTTTCTCAAATGAAAAATTGAGTAACATACTTACTTTCCTCTCTTTCTCTTTCTCCCTATGTTGAAAAACACCCGACCGTCTCCAACCGCAAGGACGGGGACGGTCACACGGGACTTACTGTCCGCCCGACCCTAAGGGACAGACAAAAAATTCTCGCCGCACATCGGCGTTTTCATAGTAAAGTAACAATTAACATATTATCTTTCCAAACACCTCTCTTTCTCTCTAAACCGCAAACGCCTCACCCTTTTTGGGTGGGGCGTTTGTGTGCGTTATGGGGGCAGATAAACGTACCATCCCGTAGGGGCAGGTATCCCCCCGTCTCGCCTTATGGCGAGCCACCCCCCTTTAGGCAAGGGGGCGAGTGCTTACGTGGGCGGAGAATCTGGTCGGGTCTACGGAATGGTGCAGCTTTCCGTTGCACTCCAACAGCAGCGAATACGCCAAACAAAAACAAAAGGGAGATCTAAATCGCGAGCATTTCTGCTGAAATACTGAATCGGCTAATGCCGACGCGATTTCAAGGGAAACCAACCAAGGTTTCCCTTGAGAACCCTTCCGTCACCAAGGGCGAAGGGAATAAGAGCGGGTGTTGTGAAATTTGCCCCAACAGCAGAGAATACGTCAATCAAAAACAAAATGGAAATCTGTGAGCAGATTTCCATTTTGAAATAAAAGCGTATTCGATGATGGAGGAGGTTGATTGACGAAATGGACGAGCTTTCGTCATGCCTGACGGAAGCGAGGGATATGAAGTCCAATCAACCGATGCCGCCGTACACCAGTCCGAGGACAAACACGATGATGGTGACGGGGACGTATACATATTTTGCCAAGGGGCCGAACCATGCGGGCAGAGCCTTTTTGCGGCCCAGCTCCAGCTCACTCTTGATGTTGTCAAAGCCCAGGATGTAATATACCGCAATAGCACCCAGCAGTGCCCCGAAGGGAGTCACCAGAATGGTGATGAAGTCCATCCACTTGCCCATGATATCGGCGTTTTCCATGAACAGGCCTACGCCCAAGGTGATGACACCGCAGATCACAACGGCGGTGGTGCGCTTGATGTTGAAGCGGGTCTGCCAGCTTTCGCACACGGCCTCGAACATATTCATGAGACTGGTGATGCCCGCAAACAGCACGGACAGGAAGAACACCACGGCGATCAAACGGCCCATGGGCATTTCCCCGAACACACCGGGCAGGGTCACGAACAGCAGAGAGGGGCCGGAGTGGGGCTCAATGCCGAAGGCAAACACCGCAGGCATGACTGCCAGCGCAGAGACCATGGCGGCGCAGGTATCGAAGAACGCGGTGGATACGGATGCCTTGGGGATGTCCTCGTCCTTCTTCAGGTAGCTGCCGTACACGATCATGCCGGAGCCCGTAATGGACAGGGAGAAGAAGGCCTGACCCATGGCCATGACCCATGTGTAGGGGTTTGCCAGCTGCTCCCACTTGGGTACGAACAGGAACTCGTAGCCTGCGGAAGCTCCGGGCAGGAAGGCCACACGGATGGCTACGATTACAAACAGCACAAAGAAAGAGGGCATCAAGATCTTGTTCAGCTTTTCAATGCCCTTGGTGGCACCCACCAGCAGGCTGCCGCAGCCCATGACCACGATGGCGGTGTGGCAGGGGATGTTGCCTAAGGTGCCGCTCATGGAAGTGAAAAAGGCTCCCGCATCGGCGGTCAGCAGCTCTCCCGTAATGGCACCCAGCAGGCACTTCAATACCCAGCCCAGAATGATGGAGTAGCCGATGGCAATGCCCAGAGAGCCAAACAGGGGGATCCAGCCCAAGGCATAGCCCAGCTTGCCCTTACCTCGGGAGGCAAAGCAGTATTCGTATGCACCCAGCGTGCCTGTCTGTGCGCGGCGGCCGATGGCAAATTCTGCGGACAGGCCCACCAGACCGAACAGCACAATAAACAGAATGTAGGGAATCAAAAATGCGGCACCGCCGTACTGGCCCAGACGGTAGGGGAACAGCCAAATGTTGCCCATGCCTACCGCGGAGCCTACGCAGGCCAGCACAAAGCCAAGGCTTGTGCCGAAGCCGCCGTTGCGGTGCACTGCATTGTGTTTATTATCCATTGTTATCTCCTTGAAATTTTGCTTTAAATGGTTGAATTATCAACGGGCATAGTATATAGTGGAACTGAAGATTTGTAAAGCTGATAATATCAATCAAAACCATCGAAGAATTGAATGGAGCGCTTATGGATATTAAGAACCTCAATACCTTTATACAGGTAGCGGAGCTGCTGAGCTTTACTCAGGCAGCGGATAAATTGGGCTATAGCCAGTCTACTGTGTCCTTCCAGATTCGTCAGCTGGAAACGGAGCTGGGGGTCAGTCTCTTTGACCGCATCAACCATACCATTGCCTTGACGGACAAGGGGCGGGAGATGCTTCAGTATGCCCATGAGATCATGAAGATCGCGGGGGATATGGAAAAGGCCGCAAGCGGTGACCGTGCAATCGGCGGCTTGGTGCGCATTGCCATTGCCCAATCCCTGTGCGACTGGCTGCTGACGGAGCGATTTGCGGCGCTGCATACCGATTACCCCGGTATTACCATGAAGATCATTGCGGGGGATACGGAGGAAATGTTCCGTTTGCTGGGGCGCAATGAGGCGGATCTGGTGTTTACGCTGGACAACCACATTTACCATCGGGACTATGTGCTGGTGGATGAGGCCCAGATGGGGGTGCATTTTGTGGCGGCATCAAGCTCGAGCCTGTGCGGGCGGACACTGACCGCAGAGGAAATCGCGGCGGAGCCCTTCCTTGTGACGGAAAAGGGCATGAGCTATCGGAGACTGATGGAGGAACAGCTGGCCAAACGGAATCTGGAGATCACGCCCATTTTGGAGTCGGGCAGCACCGACTTGCTGTGCCGATTGGCGGAGCAGGGCATGGGTGTGGCGTATCTGCCCGATTATGTCACCGAGAAGTCCGTGCGGGAAGGCAGGCTGTGCCGATTGGATGTGCCCGAGGTGCAGGTAGAGATCTGGAAGCAGATGTTCTACCACCGAGACAAGTGGGTGAGCCCACAGATGACCAAGGTTATGGAATACCTCACTAAATAAGGAACACCCCTCTCCCATGGGAGAGGGGCGTTTTTTGTGGATCAGTACTCTATACATGGCTCCCCTGTGTAAGGGGAGCTGTCAGCCGCATGGCTGACTGAGGGGTTGTAAACGTCGGAAAAGTTTCCCCAAACAACCCCTCCGAGCCTCGTACCTCGGCCCACCTCCCCTTACACAGGGGAGGCTGAAATGGAATGATCGGCAGTTTGTTCGTGCGAGCCGAATCCCCCCCCTGTCGCATACGCGACATCCCCCCTTTAGGCAAGGGGGGCATAAAAAAGACACACCGGGGATGGTGTGTCTTTCTTATGTATTTGATCAAAATCAGATGAAGTACTTCTTCAGTGCGTCGCTTGCCTTGTCAGCATCGCCGGACAGGGACAGGGTAACGGTAACACCGTTTGCGTTGCTGAATGCTTCCAGCCAGCCCAGAACTTCAGCGACTACAGCTTCGTTATCGGTGTCGATGATCTTGTAGAAGTTATCAACAAAAATCTGGGTGATGTCGTAGTTACCGGAGTACAGACCTGCGATGTAGCCCTTGAACATATCTACGCCGAAAATGCCGTATTCCTGTGCGCGGATCAGGCGAACAGAGTGAGGAATTTCGGTAGAGAGATTCTTCTTCTTTTCGATGCAAACTACATTGCCCTTTTCATCCTTAGCTGCCTGCTGAACCAGGTCAACGAGCTTCTTGGTCTTGCCGGAACCCTTCAGACCCATAATGACTTTAACCATGTTAGTCACTCTCCTTTGGTAATTCAAAAAAGTTGTGTGTCAGTAGATTATCACAGATTGTCGGGAAGTGCAACGAAAAAATGTCAAAAGGGTAAATATCCAACATTTTGAACAATTTTTTCGAGACAAAGCAGACACTCATTCCAATTTTTAAGGGGAAAGTGTGCTTTTTTCGGGCGGATACTATCCGCCCCTACGAGTGGGGAGCTTACTTTGCGCCAGGCTGCTCGCCGAAGCGGACTGCACATCCTTCGTGCCGAAATCAAGCCGTGGTCCGATTTCAGCCCTCATCCGTTCCATCGCTTCGGCTTTTTCGCTCTGCATCTTTTTTCTATTCAAATTCGCAAAGGCAAATTTGTTTTGGAAGGAAAAATGCAGCAGCGAGCGGGCGGATACTATCCGCCCCTACGGGTGCGGAGCTTACTTTGCAATACCCATCGGGCAATACGCTTCGCAGAATTTCGCATCGCAGATGCGAAACAAAATCCAATTCTATTTTTTCCGGGAGCATGTATCACGGAAAAAATACTGCTCAGGTTTTTAAGTGTACGAGCAATGCGAGTGCGCGCACAAAACCTGCCAATCCATCGCCGAAGGGCGGGGATGTCTAAAATGAACTCCGGAAGGAGTTCATTTTAATTACTTTGCGCCGGGCTTACCCGCGTCGAAGCGTGCTCCATATCGCTTTTCATCCGCGAGCGAATGAAGAGCGCTCATTACGCGGCTTCGACTTTTCAAAACCGAACCCACTTCGTTGGGCTTCGGTTTTGTTTTGCGCTTCCCGTGGGATTGCAGAGAGTTTATTTTGCGCCGGGCTTACCCAACATACGGAACATGTTCTTCTTGTATGCTTCTACGCCGGGCTGATCGAAGGGATTCACGCCGCTGACATAGCCGCTGAGACCGCAGGCCAGCTCGAAGAAGACTACCAGAGCTGCGAAGCCTGCTTCGTCACGCTTGGGAACGGAAACGACGATGTTGGGTACGCCGCCGTCGATGTGTGCCTGCATAACTGCCTTGGCTGCGGTGCGCATGATATCGCCCAGCTGACGGCCTGCCAGATAGTTCAGACCATCGGGGTCGCCTACTTCGTGGGGAACCTCGAAGCTGTACAGGTCTTCGTCGAACATGACGACGGTTTCGTACAGGTTGCGAACGCCTTCCTGAATGTACTGACCCATGGAGTGCAGGTCAGCGGTGAATTCTACGGATGCGGGGTAGATGCCGATGCCGTCCTTGCCTTCGGATTCGCCGTACAGCTGCTTCCACCATTCGGCGAAGAAACGGAAGGAGGGTTCGTATGCTGCCAGAATTTCAATGCCCTTGCCGTTTGCGTACAGGTGCTGACGGGCTGCTGCGTACTGCCATGCGGGGTTTTCGGGGCTGCGGAGATCCATTGCCTTGAATTCTGCTTCCGCACAGGCGATGACCTTTTCCACGTCGATGCCTGCAACTGCCATGGGCAGCAGGCCAACAGCGGACAGAACGGAGAAGCGGCCGCCTACGTCATCGGGAACTACGAACATTTCCCAGCCTTCCTTGGCAGCCATGTCGTGCAGAACACCGCGGCGTGCGTCGGTAACAGCGGTAATGCGCTTGCCGCCTTCTTCTGCGCCGTACTTGGCAAACAGCAGACCCTTGAACATACGGAATGCCAGAGCGGGCTCCAGAGTGGTGCCGGACTTGGAGATCACAGCAATGTCGAAGTCCTTATCGCCCAGACGATACAGAGTATCCTGCAGACCGTCGGGAGACAGGCCGTTGCCTACGAAGATGATGTCCACGTCGCCTTCCTTCATGGTGGGGCGCAGCAGATCAACCGCAGCGCGGGCACCCAGATAGGAACCGCCGATACCAACAACGATCAGAGCCTGAGAGCGTGCGCGGATCTTTTCTGCACAAGCAACGATCTGCTTCAGTTCGGTGTTTGCGATGGTCTGGGGCAGCTGCAGCCAGCCGATGAAGTCATTGCCCTTGCCGGTGCCTTCCGCCAGCATACGGTGTGCTTCCGCAACCGCTGCGTAGTCGGGGCCGTTACCGGTGAAGAAGGAGGAAGCGCCGGACAGATCAACTTTAATCATAAGTATGAATTCCTGTCCAATATGTAATTTTGCTTGTGTTTAATATATTAGCTACTATCATTATACACGGAAATTTGCAAAGTGCAAATACAAAAGCTGTGGTTTGTGTACAAATTGCGTCCTGAAATTTGGGCAAAAAGCGGGGGCGTGAGATACTGCGTGTCATCCTGAGCGAAGCGAAGGATCTCAAAAATGCGGACGGTGATAAGGCAATGAAGCTGCACCGCGGCAAAGCCCTTGAGATCCTTCATTTCGCTGCGCTCCATTCAGGATGACAAGCATGGTGAAGTAGCTACGGATTCTTCAACGTATACCATCGCACCTGTAGGGATCGTCGAGGGCGACGGCCCCTACGGGTGAGGCGAATTACCCACATCGTGCATACAGCATCAGCTTATAAATTTCCCACACACCCATGCGGGGTACGTCTTCCGCAGCGCACACGGGGATCTCCGTGAGCATGGTGTCTCCCACATATACCTGTACGGTGCCGATGTGCTGTCCCGCGGTGATGGGGGCCTCCAGATCCCCGGGCAGGGAGGGAACACAGCGCAGCAGCCCTGCGTTGGTCTTTTCCAGCAGCATCTTGGGTTCCTCGCCGTAGATGGGCTGCACTTGGGCCTCCTTTCCCAAGGTCACGGGTACGGGAGGTAGTGGCAGGATTTGGGTCAGGTCACACAGGGTATAGCCCCCGAAGGCGAAGCTCAGCAGGGCAGAGGCGTCCGCGAAGCGATCGGCAGAGCTGTCGGCTCCCAATATAGCGGCGACAAAGGCATCTCCATCCCGCTCCGCTGTGGCGGCAAGGCAGTATTTTGCCCCATCGGTGAAGCCCGTTTTCAGCCCCGTGGCACCCTTGTAGCTGTGGATCAGGCGGTTGGTGTTGCTTAATCCAAACTCCCCGTCCCGTGCGGTGTCCATCCAGATGGTGGAAAACCGTTTGATGTCCTCGTGAGCGATCAGCTCCCGTGCCATGAGGGCCACGTCATAGGCGCAGGCGTAATGCTCCTCTGCATCAAACAGCCCCGTGCAGTTGGTGAAATGGCTGTGCTCCATACCCAGCTCTGCGGCTCTCTCGTTCATGCGCTTGACGAAGGCGTCCTCCGTGCCGCACAGGTGCTCTGCCATGGCTACGCTGCAGTCGTTTGCGGAGACTACGGTGATGCACTTGACCATTTCCTCTACGGTCATGGTTTCCCCCTCCTCCAGCCAAATCTGGCTGCCCCCCATAGAGGCGGCGTGGGCGGTGGCGGTGATGGTGTCGTCCCATCGGAGGCTGCCGCTGTCGATGGCCTCCATGATCAGCAGCAGGGTCATGACCTTGGTTACGGAGGCGATATGCCGTGGACTGTGGGCATCCTTTTCGTAAATGACCGTGCCCGTTTCCTGCTCCATGAGACAGGCTGCGGGGGCGGAAATGGGAATGTCGTCATCGGTGAGAGTAGTGATGGCGCGGCAGGGGGTGGTCAGCAGGGCAATGGCGAGAAACAGAGCGGCAAAGAATTTCATGGGCAAGCCTCCGATGGGAATATAGTGGAGTATATGACCAATGAAGAATGAATTATGAATATTGAATGATGAATAATTGTGGTCAAATCCAATTTGGCAATTGGATTTGTTATAAAAATGCGGGCGGATACTGTCCGCCCCTACGAAGGAAATTGTTGACGATTGCTGTTTGGACGTTACCAAGCATCTGATTTACGACAAATAACTCGCTGCTGCATCTTTCTGTCCACACGGAAATTCGCTTGCGAATTTGAAATGAAAAAAGATGCAGAGCGAAAAGAGTCGAAATGATGGAACGGACGAGGGTTGATTTCCATAAGGGAAATCAACACGAGGGATATGGAATCTATTTCGACGAGGTTACAAATTGGTGAATAAATTGTGTCTTTACAGTGTCGGAAAAATTTGGGTTTTCCACGGTTTTGCACATTTCCCACAGAGTTTCCCACATGAAAAGTTTGGTCTAATGAGTATTATGGTGAATATATTCATTGGGGGCGGTCTTTACAAAAAATTAATGGGTCTTTCGGGGGATAGGGCATTGACGGCGTTTGTCACATTGGGGTATGATGATAACAAGATACTGATTGTGAAAAGGAGATCGCCTTGAAACGATTTTTGAACTCCCCCTATTTTCAGCTTGGGATCACCGCACTGTGGGTGCTGTGCGGCTGCATATTGTTCAATGCTGTGCTGCAGCATCTGGATGTGGTCATTGCGGTTGGCTCCAAGGTATATTCCATTCTCACCCCCTTTGTTTGGGGCTTTGTGATTGCCTATTTGCTGCTGCCCATGGCCCGCTATTTCGAATATCGGATGTTCAATCCCCTATTGGAAAAGCTGACGAAACAGAATGTGCGCAGCGGCGGCGCTCCCCGTGTGATCGCCATTGCTCTGGCTTTGATCTGCGCAGGGTTCGCCATCTTCGTGCTGATCCGCATTCTGCTGCCTACGGTGTATGAGAGCGTCAACAGCATCTATACCAATTACAGTGTGTACATCAATAACTTTGTGAACTTCGTCAACGGTCTGTTTGCGGAAAATCCCGAGCTGGCCCATGAGGTAGAGGAGATCACCCGCAATTTGTCCAATGAGCTGGCTGACTGGGTGAACAATGAGCTGCTGCCCATGATCGGCAGTATGCTGGGTGACGTGACGGGCGTGCTGCTGAAGCTCACCGGCGGCGTCTACCGTGCCTTCAACTATTTGCTGGATATTCTGATCGGTGCAGTCA
Source organism: Oscillospiraceae bacterium (assembly GCA_017415945.1). Next base: position 2,041 of record JAFQDR010000097.1, on the reverse strand, counting down.
TCAGCTGCTATGTGCTGTATAACCGTGAGCGCTTTGCCGCAACCTGGAAGCGGATGATGTATGCCCTGCTGGGTGTCAAGCGCTGTGAAAAGACTGTTGAGCTGGTGCACTTTGCCAATGAGGCCTTTATGGGGTTCCTGATCGGCAAGATCATTGACTCCACCATCATCGGCGTGCTGACCTATTTCGTCAGCTTGATTTTGAAGATGCCCTATCCCGCCTTTATTGCCATCATCGTGGGCGTGACCAATATCATTCCGATTTTCGGTCCCTTTATCGGTGCCGTTCCCGGTGCGGTCATTATCCTGATGGTCAACCCTGTGAAGCTGCCCTTGTTTATTCTGATGATCTTCTTGATCCAGCAGCTGGACGGCAATATCATCGGCCCCAAGATCCTTGGCAACTCCGTGGGTATCAACGGCTTCTGGATCATGTTCTCCATTATCGTCATGGGCGACCTGTTCGGTGTGGCGGGTATGATCATCGGGGTACCTCTGTTTGTGGTGCTGACCTCTGCCTTTGAGGGCGCGTTGAGTATAGGCCTGAAAAAACGCGGCCTCACCGATGAAGCCGCGTTGTATGTGGATATGTCTCATATGGATGCGGAAACGGGTGTGCCCGTCCCAAAGAGCAAGGAACAAATGACGGTGGGGAAGGAACCTCCGAAACACCCGAATAAATCAGCTGAGAGTGGGGAATAACTGCTGCTTTGCACGGAGCAATCCGTCGCAAAGGGCGTCTACCTCCTCCAAAGAGGTGAAGCGTGAAAAGCTGATGCGCAGTGCGGAATCAATGACCGCAGGTGCCAGCCCGATGGCTTCCAATACATGGCTCCGCCCGCCCTTCTTGCAGGCGGAGCTTTTTGCGATGCAAATGCCGTCCCGCTCCAGAAAGTTCATGACCACCTCGCTGGGGTAGCCGGGCATGGACAGGGAGAGAATGTGGGGCGTACCCCCACCGATGATGACAACGCCTTCGGTCTCCGTGGTGAGACGGGCGATGGCATGGCTTCGGAGCTCGTTCATGCGCTTCAGAGAGCTGTTGAGGCTTTTGCGGGCTTCCTCCGCTGCCGCACCGAAGGCGGCGATGCCGGGGAGGTTTTCCGTGCCCGCGCGCATGCCGTTTTCCTGACCGCCCCCCATGATGTAGGGTAGCAGCTTGGACACAGGGCGCATGGTCTTGCTGATGTACAGCGCACCCACACCCTTGGGGCCGTGGATCTTATGGGCGGATACAGAGATCATGTCCGCACCCAATGCGGAAGCCTTGAAGGGCACCTTCATAAAGCCCTGTACCGCATCTGTGTGCAGCAGTGCCATGCTCTTTTCGGCCTTCAGCATACGGGCAATGGCGGCAATATCCGTGAGCGCGCCTGTTTCGTTGTTGACCATCATCAAAGAAACGAGTATAGTATCCTTACGGAGTGCGTTTTTCACGGAGTCCACAGATACCGCGCCTGTTTCATCGGGCTGCAGGCGGGTGACTTCGTAGCCCAGACGCTCCAGCTCGTCCAGAGATTTTCGCACGGCGTCGTGCTCCACGGTGGAGCTGATGACGTGCATCCCCTTGCGGCGCATAGACTCCGCCCCACGGAGGATGGCCCAGTTATCGGATTCGGAGCCGCAGGCGGTGAAGTACACTTCGCTTGCATCGCAGCCCAGTGCTTGAGCCACCTGCTTGCGTGCGGTGTCCAGAGCCTTCTTGGCTGTGCGGCCCGCTGCGTGGGTGGAGCTGGGATTGCCGAAGGATTCCAGCATCATTTTGTATGCAATATCCGCTGCCGCTTGGCACACATTGGTTGTGGCAGCATTGTCTAAATAAATCATTGTATCACCTTCTAAGATATTTTATATCAAAACAAAGCCCAACGAAGTGGGTTTGTTTTGAAGAGGAGGAGCGATGGAATGAGCGCTCTTCATTCGCTTGCGGATGAAAAGCGATATGGAATCCGCGACGACGAGGTTGCGGCATTGTCTAAATAGATCATAAAATCACCTTTGTTGGTTTAAGATAGTGTAGGGGCGAACATTGTTCGCCCGCT
>JAFQDR010000014.1 GCA_017415945.1 Oscillospiraceae bacterium | reverse complement strand
TACAGAATTTAAGATCGGCGATGAGAAAGTCTATCTTTCGCCTGTGCTGGACATGTTCAACCGTGAAATTATATCCTACTCTATTTCTACAAGTCCTAACTTGCAGCAGGTTAGAGATATGTTGAACGGATTGTTTGAAAAGCTTCCTGCCGATGCACGACCTTTGTTTCACTCTGATCAGGGTTGGCAATACCAACACGCCGAGTACCAGCGATTACTTGCCGAACACAATATTACCCAAAGCATGTCCAGAAAAGGAAACTGTATGGACAACGGCATAATGGAAAACTTCTTTGGTAGGTTGAAAGTTGAGATGTATTACGGCGAAAAATTTGAATCCCCTCGGGGATTCATTGAAAAGTTGAAAGAATACATACATTACTACAACAACGAAAGAATCTCTCTCAAACTAAATGGAATGAGCCCAGTTCAATACCGAGCTCATTCACAAGCAATTTAATATTTAATTTTTGTCTAAACTTTTGGGTTCACTTCAGCCGGCGGCGGGGAGCTTTAAACATCTATGTTCACTTGCAATCTCAATCTCACTTATCTCGTCCCGCTCTTGCGTTGCGTTCTTGGCGTTACCTGTCCGCATTCGCCGCAGCTCTCTATTTTATTTTCCGGTAAGGGGAGCGGCGTGAGTCTGTTTGACCTCTTTGTCTACTCGGGAAATGTGTTTCGCTCTTCTCTTGCTGTGATTATATTATATCATATTGTACCCGATATTGTTCTGTAGTATAATATTTATGTAAAGAGGTATAATAATGGCTATACCAAAATCAAATCAAAAGGCTGTTGCTAAGTACATGAAAAACAATTATGATGAAATCAAAATTCGTGTACTAAAAGGTGATAAAGAAATCATCAAGGCACATGCCGATGCAAAAAATGAAACCACAAATGAATTTATCAAGCGTGCAATTCATGAAACGATCGGCAGAGAGGGAGCAGAAAAAATATCGATATTACAAAAAAGATGCTTCCTAACATGCTCGATCCAGAAAAAATGAGTGATCACCGTGTCGGACGGAAGTATGCCGACATAGCAAATGAAGCTCATACACGCATGTGGTGAATCCAAAACATACGATTTCGCGCCGATGCTCGATACCCCCGCATATTCCCCGCTGAAGGATCCGGACACCTTCAAAGCGGTGTATATTGATTACAGTGTGCCCGTCTGGTGTGATAGAGATATCGACATATCGCCCGAATACCTTTATCAGAACGGCATCGACGCATAAAAGAATTTTACCGTGTATTTGATTACTGTCTCAGACGCAAAATAACGCCCTGTACGGGGCGTTATTTCTTTGTTTGGAAATTACCAGATGTATTTAACGGCGCTGCCTGTTGTGGTTTCTCTTGCGAGAATGACACTCACACAATTATATTAAGTCGCGCTATTTTCATTTGATATGAATTGTTCTCTCAAGCCTTTTCATCAACCGTGAGTGCTGCTGTCTCACTGATGACAGACTCCGACCGATCCCAGTACAGTTCCATGATCCGGTCATCATCCATTTGAATCGCTCGTCCCAATCTTTACATCTCCTTGCTGTTATTGTAAGAGCTCTTCACCTATCTACTCGTAAATAATGCGGAATCATTGCATGAAAAGTGAATTATTCCTGAAAATCGTCCATTTTCTTCATTTTACTGATTTGTACCTGATATAACACCACCGGAATCAGTGAAAGCAGCCCGATACCGCCGAGTACAGCGGAGGCTATCTGAGCCTGAAGCAGAAACAGAATTGCCATGAATAAGAACATTGCCGTATAAGTCAGCCACACATTCCGCAACTTTTTCAGAAAGACAATTCTGTCAGCTGCGGTGGTATGCAGTTCAAACGGCTTGCCGTCATTCTCTTTTTCCACAATCAGAAGTTCTTTGTTGTATGTTGTCCGGCTTGTCGTGATCTGTGCATCAGCTTCTGCCCACGGACGCCAGCGTACCTTACCGATGGAATAGCTGAGATTGGCATTCTTATACCAAACCTTGTATCCACAGCCCTCCAGAAAAGCTTTGTAGTCCTCGGCATTCTTCTGCGATTTATCCGCGATGAACTCTACTGCATACTGAACTTTGCCGGGTTCACAGCTTTCAAATTCGTATGCTATCTTTCCGGTACGGATCAGCCGCCAGCCTTCCGTTGCCATCCGATTCAGCCATGTTGCCTGTTTTTCTGTGAATCCGCCGAAATAACGGTAAACTTTCTTTGTCATGCGCTCATCCTCCTATAATATCTTCCGCGATTCGTGTCACTTTTCTCAGTCGCGAAAGTTCCTGCTCGGCGATCTGCCTGCCGAGCTCGGTGATCCTGTATTCTTTCTTTCGCACATCGGTATCGTTAAAAAGCTCAATCCACCCTTTTTTGTACAGACTATCGATGGCTCCGTATAGAGAACCTGCACCAAGTACCAGCCTTCCGCATGTTTTCTCCTCGATAAACTGCATAATGGCGTATCCATGCTTCGGTTCATATAAAGAAAGCAGCACAAAGAACGTTACCTCCGTCAGCGCACCACTTTTGGCATTGTCACGCATATTGTCACCTCGCTATTACGGATACTGTAATAGCATTATATCACTAAACGTAATAATTGTCAAGCGGAAAGAGAAAAGACATCACCGAAATCATCGGCAATGTCTTCCACTTATTGTCTTTCTTTCAGATACAACCTGATAAATACACAAATCATATTGCTTATAAGCCCAATATATATGATGCATGATGTATACAATTTTGTCTGCCAACTCTACGACAACAATCGGCTGCATAAAGCATTACTGCACAAGAGAATTGATCTTTTCACCGACCACCCCCATCTGTTCCGGTGTCAGCTCCCAGCCTGCATTGATTTGCAGGAAATACCGATCATAACATACGAAATAGGTATTCTCCGGCTCACCGTTGTCAGTCAATCGATAGGCTCTCTTTGCGCCCCATGCTGCTGCATCAGATTCCTCATACCGTATACCGGCTTCATAACTGTATTCTGTGATGCGGTTCGCATACAGCTTTTCAAAGGTGAAGTCATACATAAACGGCATCTTTACTTCCGTGATAGAGTAGCCGAGCCGCAGTCCTTCACCGTTGTCCATTGGATGCTGAGAAGAGTTCAGCTGTCCGAGAAGAATGGAGTCATTGTCATCCTTGCTTTTCAGATATCTGCTGTCATCAATTCCGGTCAAATCTCCTATGGTAAACGGCAGCTCTGTAAACTGATCGAAAAACATATCCGTTTTGATTGCATAAATCGTGAATGCATTTGTTGCCCCAATCAGCACGAAAGCCGCGACAAAGCTGATTACTGCAACAATCGTTTTGTTGGTACCGGCCTTTACCTTCCTGCGCTTGAGGAATTCTTTGACTGCCTGCACGATGAAAATCACGGTAATCATGTTCACCACGAAGGCGATCATATACACCTGAAATCCTGTATTGCCGATAGACATCAGGTACAACGCAAGGGACAGGATTATGAATATCAGTATCGCCCGGTTCAGCCATCCGTGACCTTTAGTTTCCAGAAACTCTCCCTGTTCCGCCATTCGCTTTGCACGACGACGCCAGAGATAATACCCGGCGAGTTCGGACAGCGAATAAACAAACGCCACCACGAACCACACGCCGGTGAACAGATGAATCGCGCTTGCCAGATAGTACACCGGATCACGGAGGATCGAGCCGATAAACGTCACACCCATCAGAAGTGAAATCAAAAGGAGCAGCGGATAGGTTTTCAGTGCGGTTTTCTTTGCATAGCGGTGCAGGTTCTCAAGCTCCAATTCCGGATCGGTTTCAATCGGCACGGGATCTTCGTTTTCGTTGTAGAACACCTGCATCTGTACCGAGGATGCCGCTGGCTTCCACCCGGAGTGCTCGCAGAAGGCGTTGAACTCCTGCTGCTCCTCTGTGGGTTCGGGTTCAAAATCCGAGATGGAAGCATAGTACGAGATGGAAAAATGAATTTTCTTCGGTTCGATTCTGCGGTATGTCCAGAAAAGAGCTGACATTTTTTCAAGCATCCAGCTGTTTGCAGCCATCTTTTCAAGATGCCGCTCGATTCCGGTTTTGTCCCAGAAGCTGAAAACTTCCATTCTGCGCTTTACATCTTTCATTCTGCATCCTCCTTTACAAGATAGCGGTGATAGTCACTTACAAGACTTTCAAGCCGCTTGCATTCGTTATCGAGCAGCTCCCGACCTTTCTTCGTCAGGATGTATGACCGCCGCCGTCCTTCTGCCTTGGTTTCCTCAATGATCTCGGCCTCAAGGAACTGTTCCAGCAGATTGTACAGCGTTCCCGAACCGACCTTCACCCTGCCGCCTGTCATCTGCGGTACTTTGTCCATGATGTCCATGCCGTAGCATTCGGAGGAAAGGCACAGCAGGATATAGTACATCTGCTCGGTAAGTGTTTGAAATTTTACACGCGGCACGATCTGTCACCTCCATTGTCGATAATCGACATTCTGTAATTCTATTATATTATCGAATATCGACAATGTCAAGAGGTATGCTGTATGCTTTACAAAAGATTCACAAAAAGAGAAAGGCACCGCATTTCTGCGATACCTTCCATTATAGCAGCACTGTCAGAATATCCCGTGGTTGTACTTGAACTGTCCATATAAAATGAACCCGAGTCCGACTATCACAGCCGGAAGAATAATGATCGCCATCAGCAATTCACTGATGAATGAAACCGCAAATCCAACGACAAAGGATGTACCGATGATGAGCGTTCCAGTACCAACAGCCTTGCCGTATTTCGGAACATCCTCCTCCCGAACCTTTCTGCGGTTGTAGGTGTGGATTGTACTGATATTGCCCATGATATTCACAATTCCGAGTGCGGATATAAAAACGCCAAGAATAAGCATTGCTATATTATCCATCTTTGTCCTCCTAAAAGTAAAACAGTTCTTCAAATTTCTTATCCAGCGCAATACAGAGGATCAGCGCCAGTTTTGCAGTAGGGTTGAATTGTCCCGTTTCGATGGAGCTGATCGTATTCCGGG
>JAFQDR010000096.1 GCA_017415945.1 Oscillospiraceae bacterium | reverse complement strand
TTATAAAATGTCCCGCGCAGGGAAAACCGATGTATGGTACATCACCGTCGATGGTCGGTTTGTAGGACTTGCAATAACCATCAACGGCCCCGACCGCATCCTGCTGGACTATTTCGCCATTTCCCCCACACACAGGAACGGTGGATATGGCTCTGAAATTCTCAAAATGCTCATTTCCCACTATGCCCCCAAAGCCCTGTTCGGGGAGATCGAAAACGTCGTTGACGACGGTGAGGACCTTGCCCTGCGGAAACGGAGAAAGCAGTTTTATCTCCGCAACGGACTGAAGGAAATGGAAGTTATGGTATATCTGTTCGGGGTAAAAATGGAGCTCATCGGCACAGGCACTCCCCTGACCTTTGAGGAATACCGCAGCTTTTATGCGGATAATTACAGCCAATGGGCAGCGGAGCATATTCTTCCCGCCGTCTATGAAAGGGAGGCCGAACGATGAAATACATTGAAAAGCACCCCATGACCATGATCGTCATCGGGGTCATCGGGATTTCCCTGTCCTCCATATTCGTGCGGTACTCCAACGCCCCCTCCGCGGTCACCGCGGCATATCGTCTGCTGTGGACGGTGCTGCTCATGACCCCCATCACCTTGGGCAGCAAGACCACCCGCATAGAGTTCAAGACCGCAGGAAAGCGCAATGTGCTGCTGAGCTGCATCAGCGGTGTGTTTTTAGCCATCCATTTCGCCCTGTGGTTCGAGTCTCTGAAGCACACCTCCGTGGCAAGCTCCACCACCATCGTCTGCACCGAGGTCATCTGGGTGGCACTGGGCTTCTGCCTGTTTTTGAAGGGCAGGCTATCGGGGAAAGCCGTGGGTTCCATTGCCGTCACACTGATCGGCAGCGCACTGATCGCCTATTCCGATGCAGGCAGCGAAGCCCACTTCTACGGAGATTTGCTGTCTTTGGCGGCTGCCGTGGCCGTTGCGGTATACACCCTCATGGGGCGTATGGTGCGGGAGGAGCTGTCCACCACAGTCTACACCTATATGGTCTATGTATCCTGCGCCGCCTCCCTGCTGCTGGTCTGCGCCGTGCAGGGATATACTCTCCTTGCCTATGATATGAGTGCACCCATTGTAGGGCTGCTGCTGGCCATCTTCTCCACCATTTTGGGGCACAGCATTTTCAGCTGGTGTCTGAAGTTCTTCTCCCCCGCCTTTGTCTCCGCCTCCAAGCTGCTGGAGCCCGTGGTGGCCGCGGTATTTGCCGCCTTCCTGTTCGGAGAGATCCCCGCTCCCATGATGATTTTCGGCGGTGTACTCATTCTGGCAGGTGTCCTGTATTACTCCCGCATTGAAAGCCAAGCATAAAAGCGCCCCACCGAGCAGCTGTTGCCCGGAGGGGTAATTTCATGGTATTCAGTCCTTCATATCATCGGGGGTACCGATAAAGATGGCCGTGGGACCGTCCGCACCGCCGATAATGCCGATGCTTGCCCGCTCCTTGCCGCAGCCCCACAGGGTCAGCAGCAACATCGCTGCCAGCAGCAACGCTGCAATCCGCTTCATAGCCTTTCCTCCCATAGTTCTCATTGGATTCATTATACACCGGTAAAAAATTATTGCAAGCCGTCATTGCATTGCCGTAAAGGCTCTGTTAAACTGTCGAAAGAGGTGATCTGTATGAAAACCAAATCCAACCTGTTATCTGTACTGTGGGACTATCTGCTCATCGGCATCATCGCCGTGGCAGGTGCCGCAGTGATTCATTTCTTTATGATCCCCGCCAATCTGTCCATCGGCAGTGTCCCGGGTCTGGCATTGGTGCTGGGACATTTCATCCCCATGAGCGTTTCCACCATTACCATGATTATGAACGGCGTTCTGCTGATAGCGGGCATTCTTCTGGTAGGCAAAGAATTCGGCATCAAAACGATTTACTCCGTGATCCTGTTCACACTGGCACTCAGCGGACTGGAGATTCTGTTTCCAAATCCCGCATCTCTGACGGGGGATGTATTTCTGGATATGCTGTGCTATATCTTCCTCATCGGCATTTGTCAGGCGTTTCTGTTCCACCGCAGCGCATCCATGGGCGGCTTGGACATCGTGGCAAAGATTTTGAGCAAGCTCATGCACATGGAGGTGGGCAAGGCCATTTCCGCTGCGGGACTGTGTGTGGCAGCCTCTGCCTTTCTTGTCACCGACAGCAAAACCGCCATCATTTCCATACTGGGCACCTATCTCAACGGCATTCTGGTGGATCACTTTACCTTCGGCATCAATCCGAAAAAGCGTGTCTGCATCATCTCCAAAAAGGAACCCGAGATCCTGGATTATATCCTCAACACCCTGCAAAGCGGTGCCTCACTGGTAGAAACCATCGGGGCCTATACAGGCAATTCCTTCCGTGAGATCATCACCATTGTGGACAAACAGGAGTATCGGGCACTGATGAGCTATCTGGAAAAGACCGACCCCGACGCATTCGTCACCATTTACTCCGTTCACGAGGTACATTACCGCCCCAAGCCCATTCAGCGGCGGAAATAAGGGCATAACCCCTGTGAGACCTTGAAGGCATAAAAAAAACACCCTTAGGAACCTGGCGAAACCTCCTTCGGAGCTTTCTGCCATAAAGTCCCCGCCTTCGGCGACGGACAAACAGGTTTTGTGCGCGCACTCGCTTCGCTCGCACACTTAAAAACCTGAAAAGTATTTTTTGCTTCGTGCATGCCGGCGCAAAAAATGCTTCGAAATTTATTTGCCGCTTCTGCGGCAAACTCTGTGAGACCTTGAAGGCATAAAAAAAGCACCCTTGCGGGTGTAAAAACGAATATCCCATAAAATAGGAAGTGACCCTCGATCTGCTGCATCTTTCACCTACATCAGATCAGGGTCACTTCAGAACACTCTTAGTATCTAACATCATTTGTAATCCTCTCTTTCGTCAGATTCAGAAAGCCTTTTCTCCGAAAGTCTTTTCTGTAACTCACCTTTCCAAGGAGTTTTTGAGGTGTTCCCTCATCGGGTGTTCCTCTTTGTGATTTCATAATACCACCGACGCCGCCAAATTACAAGAGGAGATGTTTCACAAACAGTTACATTCGTATTTGTGCGAAACACAGAACTTCCAAAAATCCCTCATTTTCCATTGACTTCTCCCCACGCTATTTGGTATACTGTATTTGTTGAGCTGCATTTTTCCGCGGCTCATTTTTATTTTGCATAGGCAGCAAAAAAGCACCGCCTCCGGTGCCATGGATCATATAGGAAAAAAGAAGTGACCCTCAATCTGCTGCATCTTTCACCTACATCAGATCGGGGTCACTTCAGAAAACTCTTGGTATCTAACATCAATTTATCCTCTCTTTCGTTAGATTTTAGAATATCCTTTGCTTTTGCTGAAAGCTTTTGAGGTTCACTTTCGTGTTCCTCTTTGTGACTTCATAATACCACCGACAAGCACAGTTTTCAAGAGGGAGTGTTATATAAATAACGAACTTTGGTTTTGTGCAGAATACAGATTTGCGCATTAGGAACACACCCCATGTTGCATCCGAATCCGAATAATGGTATAATAAATATGTTAGGTCACTCAAAAGAGTGACCCATTTTGCTATGTCAGCAGCTTACTTGCGATTGGTCTGCTGATTGCTCTGGTTGGAGCTGTTCTGCTGATTACCGGTCTTGTTCTGCTGTTCGTTCTTGGTGTTCTGACCGCTGCGATTGGTCTGTTCATTCTTCATTGCCTTCACCTCCTTTGGTCATACAAAGGAAGCTTTCCCACACATCCTCATTCTTATACCGTACACGGCATGCAAATTTTTCCGTCATTCCCCAATTTTTTCATTGAAACCAACGGACCGTGGTGTTACAGTAATAGAAAGATTTTGTAGAACCATGAGGTATCCGCCTATGAAAAATATGCATTTTAAACGCAAGCTCCCTGTCCCCAAGGAGATCAAGGAGCAGTATCCTCTGACCCCCGAGCTGGCCGCTGTCAAGGCCGCCCGAGACGAGATCATTGCCGATGTGTTTACAGGCCGCAGTGACAAGCTGGTGCTGATCATCGGCCCCTGCTCCGCCGACCGTGAGGATGCGGTGCTGGACTACTGCACCCGCCTGGCAAGACTGCAGGAGGATGTGTCCGACCGTCTGGTGCTGATCCCCCGTGTATACACCAACAAGCCCCGCACAACAGGCGCGGGCTATAAGGGTCTGCTGCATCAGCCCAACCCCGAGGCCAAAGAGGATATGCTGGAGGGCGTCATCGCCATCCGCCGTCTCCACACCAACGTATTGAAGGAAACGGGCCTGTCCACCGCCGACGAAATGCTCTACCCCGATAACTACCGCTACCTCTCCGACCTGCTGGCCTACGTAGCCGTAGGTGCCCGCAGCGTGGAGAACCAGGAGCACCGCCTGACCTCCAGCGGCATTGATATTCCCGTGGGCATGAAAAACCCCACCAGCGGCGATATTTCCGTCATGCTCAACTCCATTCAAGCCGCGCAGAGCCGCCATACCTTCATTTATCGCGGCTGGGAAGTGGAAACTGACGGCAATCCTCTGACCCATGCCATTCTCCGCGGCTATGTGAACAAGCACGGGGAAGCCATTCCCAACTACCACTTTGAGGAATTGGAGCGGCTGTACAACGCTTACGCCGCCCGCGGCTTGGAGAACATGGGGCTCATCGTAGATGCCAACCACTCCAACTCCGCCAAGCAGTATTGGCAGCAGCCCCGCATCTGCAAGGCCGTGCTGCACTCCTGCCGCCATTCCGAGCACATCAAGTCCATGGTCAAGGGCTTTATGATCGAGTCCTATCTGGAAGAAGGCAGCCAGAAGATTGGTGAAGGCGTTTACGGCAAGTCCATTACCGACCCCTGCATCGGCTGGACGGAAACGGAACGACTGGTCAAAGACATTGCAGAACTCATATAAACATACTCCCACCGCTGTCCCAAACGGGACGGCGGTTTTTTCTTGACAAGCGTATATACCCATGCTATATTGTGTATATCGTATATATACAATTTTAGGAGTGCACTATGGATATCATTCTAAGCAATTCCTCGGGTGAGCCCATCTATCGCCAGATCGTCACCCAGATCAAAGCACAAATCACAAGCGGCGCACTGTCCGCAGGGGACGCCCTGCCCTCTATGCGCCTGCTGGCCCAACAGCTGCGCATCAGCGTCATCACCACCAAGAGGGCCTACGAGGAGCTGGAGCGGGAAGGGTTTATTGAAAACTTCACCGGCAGAGGCTGCTTCGTCAAGGCACAAAACAAGGAATTTCTCCGTGAGGAGATCATTCGCCAGACGGAGGAGCAGCTTTCCAAGGCCTGCGAAATTGCCCGCCAAGGGGGACTGACACTGGAGGAAATGACAGAGCTGCTGGAACTCATGTATGGAGGAAACAACAATGCATGATTTTGAAAACGCCATTGAAATCACAAATCTCACCAAATGCTATGACGGCTTTAAGCTGGACAATATCAGCTTCACCGTCCCCAAGGGCTGCGTCATGGGCTTCATCGGCCAAAACGGAGCAGGTAAAACAACGACCATCCGTGCCCTGCTGAACATCACCAAGGCGGACAGCGGCACCATCAAGCTCCTTGGCATGGACCATATCAAGGACGAATATACGGTCAAAGAACAGATGGCTGCGGTTTTTGACGAGCTGCCCTTCCCCGAGAGCTTTACCGCAAATCAGGTGAACACCATGTTCAAGGGGCTGTATGCCAACTGGAACGAGGAAACCTATTTCGGCTATCTGGATCGTTTTCAGCTGCCCCGCAAAAAGAAGCTGAAGAAGTTTTCCAAGGGCATGAAAATGAAGCTGCAAATCGCCACCGCTCTGTCCCATGGGGCAAAGCTGCTGATTATGGACGAGGCCACCACGGGCTTAGACCCCATTGTGCGCAATGAAATTCTGGATATCTTCCGTGAATACATACAAGACGAAAATCACAGCATCCTCATGTCCTCCCACATCACAAGCGACTTGGAGAAGATTGCCGACTGCGTGACCTTTATCGATAAGGGCAGGATTTTGCTCACAGGGTACAAGGACGACATTTTGGACACCCACTCTCTGATGAAATGCACCAAGGCAGAGCTTGAAAGCATTCCCTCAGAAGCTTACATCAGCGCACGGTGTAATGCTTTCGGTGCGGAGCTTATGGTCAGCGATGCAGCTGCAGCCAAAAAGAAATACCCTGCTCTGACCTTTGACAGCACCTCACTGGAGGAGATCATGCTGTTTTACGTCAACCGTGACAAGAAAGTGTGGCAGTGATGAAGAAGGCTTCTTTCTCTGCACTGCTCTATCGGGAATATGCGGTCTGCACAAAAACCCTTGGCATTTGCGCCATTACCTCCTTGATTTTCACCCTGTTCCCCATTTTGATTGCCCTCAGTCTGCGCTTTGGGAACTTGGCTATGCTGCCTGCAAGCATCATTGGGGAAATCCGCGTCCATAATGACATCATGCTGAAGCTGTATGCGGTCATCTGTCCCTGTATGCTGAGCCTCTCGGTTTCGGAGACCTCGGTAAACGATACAATGTCCAAATGGGATCACTTCCGCAGAAGCACCCCCGTCTCCCCCGCCCGCATGGCACTGGCGAAGTATGTTTTCCTTGCCATTATGGTAGCCGTTTCCCTGATTTGTGCAATCGCCGCTCTGGCTGCTTTCTCTGTTTGCATGGATACATCCATTTCAAGATCGGACATGGGCCTTATTCTGCTGAGCATCACCATCATTCTGATAATGAGCATATTGGCACAGCTCTTCATTATGCTGCTCCGCTCCGTGGACAAGGGGATGCTGGCCATGATCGCCGCTCTGGCAGTGCCGATCTTTTTGATGCAAAAGCAGCTGCCAAGCATCAGCATCGAAGGGGTTCTCAGCTTTGCAGCTGATTATCTGTCCCTGTTCCCCGTCATCATCGGCATGACCATGGTCATGGGCTTCTGTCTGACCACACTGCTGTATAAAAGGAGGGGAGACTAATGAGGGGTCTCATGTATAAAAACTTCCTGCTGTTTCGGATCGAGCTGGTGGTGGTTGGAGTCCTGCAGCTTTTCATTTCCGCCACTGTCCTGCTGACCACCCTCGCAGAAATAAACACTCCCCAAGGCACACTGCTGTTATACGGCTGTATGTTTCTCATCTTGAGCTTCATTGAATCGGGACTGTTCGCCCCCGACGAAAGCCCCGCTGCCCGCAGCTTTCTGATTTCCGTCCCCACCACCGCAAAGGGGCACATTGAAAGCAAGTTTTACTTCATCCTGCTGTTGAATTTGGCTGTCTTGATTTGCTGCTTCCTGACGGATACCATCGCCTTTGCCATTACCGCAGACGAAAACACCATGACAGGGGTCATGCTGGTTCTGCTGCTTTCCGTCAGCCTTATCATGGAAGCTTTTTCTCTGCCCTTCATCGCCTATTTCGGTGCAAACTATGGAGCTGCTGTCAAAGGCTCCGCATTGGGCGTTCTGTTTCTGCTTGTTATGCTCTACGCCCTATTCGGAGATATCTCCTACTTCCTCACCAATGACTTTATGACCGCACTGGAAAAGCTGTTCGAGGACGAAAATGTGCTGCTGATGCTGTCCCTGCTGCCTTACGCCGCCTTCGGGCTGTTTTACGGCTCCTGCAGGCTGTCTTGTATCCTGTACAGAAAGGGGGCAGAGCATTATGACTGACCGTAAGCTGACCATACTCCGCTTAGTGCTCTATTGTGTCTTAGCCTTTGTTCCCTTTTGGATCGTTGTTCCCGCCATGACCGCACATTTCGGAGAGCCCATCTACGTAAGCGAAACCGCCGCAGCCGCCACCTATGCACTGGGTACATTCGGGATGCTGATTCCCTCCGCAGCCCATCTGCTGACCCGCCTGCTGACCAAGGAAGGCTTCCGCGATGCCTATCTGGGTATAAACTTCAAGGGAAACGCCAAGTGGTATTTTGCCTCCGTATGGGTGAAGCTGTTGGAAAGCATCCTTATCGCCCTGCTCATGTGGAAGCTCTACGCAGGAGATCTGTCCTTCGGAGAAGCCTTTCTTACGGGATCCCCCAAGGAATTGACGGGAATGCTTCTGCTGCAAATCGCCTTTTCACTGGTGGTCTTCTTCCCCGCTTTCGGGGAGGAGTGGGGCTGGCGTGGCTACATGATGCCCAAGCTCACAGAGCTCATGAGCAAGCCTGCGGCCGTTTTGGCGGGCGGCATTCTCTGGGGGCTGTGGCACGCACCCTTGACCATAGCGGGACACAATTTCGGAGTGGATTACACAGGTTATCCTTGGGTTGGCATTGGGGAAATGTGCCTCATGTGCATTGCCATGAACGCATTCCTGACCCTGCTGACAGAGAAAACCAAGAGCATCTATCCCGCATCCTTTGCCCACATGATCAACAACAATATGGGCCCCTCTGTTCTGATTCTCTTTGCAGGCACAGAAGCACTGAACACCGCATTGGAAAGCACGGAAGCCTCCACCTTTATGACTACATTCCTGCCTATTATATTAGTTACGGGAGTCATCTCTATGCTGTTGTTGATGAAACACAAAACAGAATAAAACGCAAAACCGCTGCAAATTCAACCAAAATTGGAAGAATTGCAGCGGTTTTACTAAGTTGCGTATTCTGAATTAAATGTGTGCAGCAAATGTGTTATTGCAAATCATTTTGACTAAAGGGAACATATCCTCTCAGTGCATTATCTAAGTCTACTGTTGCGTAATAATCAATAACCATTTTCCCATCTTCTACGGTATAACTACAGAATTCTATCAAATCATCTTGTGTTTATACTATATTTCTTTTTCGCTCAAATAGTCTCTATACCATCTTTCAGCATCAATGGGCATAGCATAAAGCACTTTATATTTTTCATCATAAATATTGAAAAAGTCTGTTTGGTTCTTATTCTCATCACAGATAACCATAATGGCACTTGCCATTTCTACGCCCTGAACTTCTTTCCATTGGATGTCTTTAACAAAATATTTGATTATTTTCCCATTGTAGGAAAAGTTCTTCATATCATTCATCACAAATCCTCATTTTCTCAATAGATGCATCGGTTTATTTACCAAAATCGCAATTTTGTTATTTCTGGAAATCAAGCAGCCAATCTGCAATATCCACTATTCGAATACCTTCATACTGATATTCGTCGTGCCGGGTACGAGCAACGACCATCTTTGGATAGGCGTCCTTGATCTGCAGCAGAGGGGATACCTCACGCTCAAAGGTCTTTTCATCGCTAATATTATCAGATACCTGGATATAGATTTTTTCGTTGCGCTTGATGGCAACAAAATCTATTTCTTTCTTGTAGAGAACACCCACATATACCTCATAGCCCCGGCGCAACAGTTCGATGGCAACAATATTTTCCAATATTCTGCCATAGTCCATATTCTTGGTACCGAGCTTGGCATAGCGGAAGGTATGGTCACTCAGATAATATTTATCGTTGCTGGCCAGATACTTCTTGCCTTTAATGTCATATCTGCGGATTTTGTAAAAGGCAAAAGCATTGCACAGGTACTGCATATAGGTGTTGATGGTCACATGATTGACTTTTTCTTTGAATCCGCTGAATGTATTGGTGATATTCCGTGCGGAGGTCAGATTTGAGATGTTGTCCATCAGAAAATCCACAAGTCTATCCATCAGCTGCATATTGCGGATCTTGTATTTTTTGCGGATGTCCCGAACAATCAGAGTATCGAAAACATCGGCAATATAATCGAATTTGGCTTCCTGATCTTTGTACAGATAAGAACCGGACATGCCGCCCTCAATCATATATTTATCCATGGCTGCATACTTGTCGCCATGTCCAAAATACTGCATATATTCGCTGAAAGAGAAGGGGAACACCTTGATTTCAAAGGTTCTTCCGGTAAACAGCGTAGCAAGATCTGAACTCAGCAGAAACGCATTGGAGCCGGTGATATAAATATCGAATTTCTCCATAGCGTGCAGACCGTTAATGGCTTTTTCAAAATCCGCACACATCTGCACCTCGTCAATAAGGACGAAATTCTGCTTACCTTTGACATGTTGAGCCTTCACATAATCGTACAGAGGTCTGTACTCAAGCAGATGGTCATATTCCGGCAGGTTGTAATTGATATGGATAATGTTATGATCCGGAATTTCTTCCTCTACATAATCCTTAAATGCTTCAAGCAATTTAGATTTGCCGCTACGACGAACACCGGTAATTACCTTAATATCCGGTGTCCCAATTACATTGATCAGTTTATCTAAATACTGGTTACGGTCAATCAATTTCACTGTTCATCACCTCGTAATTACATTATATCCACTCCAATTACCAAAATCAACTATTTTTCAAAAATGGTAAATAGAATTACACATCAGAGTATATGCGGTAAAATTCACTCAACAATGTGAATATTCACCCCAAACAAGTGAACGCAAAAACGGGAGGCTCCTCGGAGTCTCCCGTTCTCATATTCTGTTCTCATATTCTTATGTATCATCCGAAAATGATCAGCAAGCCCAGCAGCATCCCAAAAATCACGGAGAATGCAGGCAGCTTGCTGTGGTACATCAAAATAGACTGAGGCAGGATCTCCCCGAAGACCACATACAGCATAGCACCGCTGGCAAAGCCAAGGCTCACAGCCAACCCCATCACGCTCATTTCCCCAATAGCGAAGCCCAGCAGCGCACCGATGATGGTAGGCACACCGGACAGAGCCGTCAGCAGCACGGCCTTGGGCTTGCCCATACCGCCGCCGATGAGGGGCACGGAAACCGCCATACCCTCGGGGATATTGTGGAGCCCGATGAGGATCGCCAGAAACAGTTCTGAGCTGCCCATGACAACGTCGTTATTGGAATAGGACGCACCGATAGTCATGCCCTCGGGAACATTGTGCAAGGCAATGGCGCAGGCCATGACCAACACCGCAACCATAAGTGCTAACTT
>JAFQDR010000095.1 GCA_017415945.1 Oscillospiraceae bacterium | reverse complement strand
CTTGGAGGAGCTTGCACCGTCGGAAGCCTTGCTTCTGTTTGTGACTGTCATGCCGCGGCTGCCGCCGAAGCCGATGCCGTCCGCAGCTTCCACAATAACATCCATGGTGCTGCCGTGCCATCCGTTGTAGGTGATCTCAAAGTCGTTGTTCACAGCCTCTGCCGCATGCGTCCGCACGCTCTGCATCGGCATTGTGCTCAGCATTCCGGCACAGCACACCAGTGCTGTAATTCCGGCTGCAATTCGCTTTCTGTTCATGTCAGTTTCCCCCTGTTCGTAATGGTCTATTTGTAATTCAATCCGCTAATAGTTCGGCATGATTGCAGAAGACAATGGCAAGATCGAGGAGCGGTTTGCGCTGAGCACACCCACCGCAGTGCAGGGGTGTGCAATCCCACTCCCTTCCTTTGCGATCGTTTCTGCAAATATCCTTTGTTTTTTCATCCTTTTTTTTACACGTCCGTCATGCCTATATATATTGTAAACATTTTTTGAACGATTGACAACCCATAATTTGCAGATTTGGTGGACAAAATGCAGATAAAATGCTTGATTTTTTCTGAAAGATGATTATAATTAAAATAGATAGCAAAAACAGGGGGTGTTCATATGTACAGAATGGCCGGTAAGAAGCTGATCGGCGTAATCACGGCCAGTGCATCGCAGAGCGAGCAGCGGCAGCTTCTGCTTGGCATCACGGAACAGGCTGAAAAACTGGGTGCAGCGGTGGTGGTTTTTTCGAATATATATAATGAGGAACGCTACTATGCCGAGGTGGAGGTTGAGAACCGGATTTATGAACTGGTCATGTCCGAGCGTCTTGACGGGCTGATTCTGACTGCGGAATGCATCATGAATCCGGAGCTTCAGCAGCAGATCTATGAGCGGCTTCTTGCACGAAATGACATTCCCGTGGTGGTGACGGGGGCGGTGCTGCCGGATTTTCCGTGCATCAACAACGATGTGGGTGCGGATATCCGTGACATCACAGAGCATCTGATTGCGGCGCACGGCTTCACAAAAATCGACCTGCTCACGGGCAAGGAGGGCATTGACACGTCCTATGAGCGTGTGGAAGGATACCGTGCGGCACTGGAAGCACACGGCATCGGGTATGATGCATCGCGTGTAATATTCGGTGATTTCTGGATGACGAGCGGCGAGGCGCTCGCCCATGATTACATAGAAGGCCGCCGTCCGCTGCCCGAGGCGATTGTCTGTGTGAACGACTACATGGCCTATGGACTGTGCGACACGTTTCTGACAGCAGGTATTGAGCTGCCGGAGGATGTGACGGTGGTCGGGTATGAGTATGTGGGTGACCGGTTCTATCATGCGCCCATTCTGACGACATATCAGCGCAACCGCAGGGCAGTGGGGGCGCAGGCGGTGAATCTGATCTGGGAGAAGATTACGGGGGAGACGCCGGAGGCGGTATCGCTCGGTGGCTGCATGATTATTGGTGATACCTGTCCGTGCCGTGCGGACAGGAAAATGCTGGATGCCGAGCTGCAGGCGGTACGCCGTGAGCAGTACTACAGCCGGCTGAATCTTGTGGGCAACTTTGAGCAGCAGCTGACGCTGTGCCGTTCACTGGATGATTATGTGGATGTACTGCAGCAGTTTGCCTATCTGATTCGAGATATAGTGGGACTGCATCTTTGCCTGTACGAGAACTGGTGCAGCACGGAGATCACGGGCGGCACGG
>JAFQDR010000094.1 GCA_017415945.1 Oscillospiraceae bacterium | reverse complement strand
TGTTCTACTTCCTCAGCAATGTTTCCGTACTGACAGCAGAGGACAACCGCGCGGTGGTGTGCTATGGGGACTCCATTACCGCACAGGACTGGCCCGACTGTCTGGCCATGCGCTGTTACGGGGAGGGCTACAATAAGACCGCTGTCATCCGCCGTGCCACCAGCGGCTCCCGTATTCTGCGGCAGTATGAGTGTCTGACCTATGAGTCCTACGGGCTGTCGGGCAGCAACCGCTTTACCCATGAGGTTCCCACGGACGGGGCGGATACGGTCATCATTCAGCAGGGCATCAACGACATTATTCATCCTGTTGGGGAGGAGAAAAACGTGTTCCGCCCCATGAGTGATCTCCCCACGGTGGAGGAGCTTATCGAGGGACTGAAAATGTATATTGCCCAGGCGAGAAGCTTCGGGTATAAGGTGTATGTGGGTACACTGCTGCCCATGGGCGGCTGGCGTACGGACGCCCCCTTCCGTCAGGAAATGCGCCACGCGTATAACGAGTTTATCCGCACCACGGATTTGATCGACGGGTGCATTGATTTCGATAAGGCTCTGCGGGATCCC
Organism: Oscillospiraceae bacterium; assembly: GCA_017415945.1. The sequence continues at coordinate 23,384 of JAFQDR010000094.1, read as the reverse complement.
GAAAGACCCGATTATTTCCTGCCTGTGTATGATTCGGGGGATCACCTCCATCCCAGTCCTGCGGGCTACGAGCGCATGGCAGCGGAGATCCCTGCACATATTTTGAAGTAGAATCGTCAGGGGCTTCATCCCGTAGGGGCGGATAGTATCCGCCTGCACTTGCGCAGTAGGAAAGAGCGGCAGAAAACCGAAACTGCGGAGAAGGACTGACGTTTTTAGGCGGATGATATCCGCCCCTACGAGGGAGGATGTTGGACAATGGAGCAAGGAAGATGTGTGCGGAAATCAAACGAAAACGTTTGTACAAGCTGAAAAGAAAAAGCGGACGTCGGGAGACGTCCGCTTTGTGCGTTTGGGGGATATTAGTAGTTTTCGGCCTTTCTTTCGAAGTATGCCTGGGGATGTGCGCATACGGGGCATACTGCGGGAGCATTTTCACCGTTGTGGATGTAACCGCAGTTGCGGCACTTCCAGCCCAGAGGAGCTTCGCCCTTGAAGGTGTTGCCGTCCTCCAGATTCTTCAGCATCTTCAGGTAGCGTTCTTCGTGGGTCTTTTCCACTGCTGCTACCAGACGGAACTTTGCTGCCAGAGCGGTGAAGCCTTCTTCTTCAGCTTCCTCAGCCATGCGCCGGTACATATCGGTCCATTCTTCGTTTTCGCCTTCTGCTGCCCACTTCAGGTTCTGTGCGGTGTCGCCCAGACCGTGGAATTCCTTGAACCACATCTTTGCGTGTTCCTTTTCCTGATCGGCGGTTTCCAGGAAGATGGCTGCCAGCTGTTCATAGCCTGCCTTCTTTGCTACGGATGCGAAGTAGGTGTACTTGTTGCGTGCCATGGATTCCCCTGCGAAAGCTTCCATCAGGTTCTTTTCGGTCTTGGTGCCTGCGTACTTAGACATAGTAATTCTCCTTTGTGAAGTTGTACGGCTGCTGCCGCCATTTGTTTCTGAAGGTATTATACCACAAAACAATAGAGAATCAAGTCTTGACATGCTGTTGTTCCCGAGAGAAATCAGTCGCATTGACTTCATGGGGGACAGACACTATAATGAAGCTAATCGAAATAAGGAGGTCGTGGGGCCTTGAAGGATAAAATCAAATCGTTTTGGGTGGAGATGCTTCTGTGCTTGATGCTGGCAGTGTGCCTGTTTGGCGTGTTCCGCATCAATTTGGCGGGGGATCCCATTCTCTATCAAACGGATATGTATACGGATATGATGGTGGCGGCCCGTATGTGGGAGACGAAAAGCCTCTTTCCCGAAGGCTGGGTCTTCGGCAATCAGCTGTATGCGCTGGCTACCCCCGTGTTGGCGGCGGTGTTTTACGGGCTGACCCATGACATGATGCTTGCCATGGGGATCGCCTCCTGCGTGATGACCGTCCTTGTGCTGCTGAGCTTCGCTTGGATGCTGCGTGACGGCAAAAAGGCACTGCTCGGCTGTGTGCTGCTGCTGTCCTTGAGCTTCCTGGTGGGGGATCCCGTGTACTCCATGAAGGGCTGGCAGCTGTTTTTTACCATGTGCTCCTATTACAGCTGCTATCTCATTGCGGCGTTTTTGGCCTTTGGGTGCTATGTCCGCAGCCGAGAGGGAAAGCCCCGCGGCTTGGTGCTTGCCTGCATCCTTGCCTTTGCTATGGGCGTCCAGAGTCTGCGGCAGACTGCTGTGATGATTTGTCCTCTGCTGGCGGTGGAGGGCTGCTGCGCTCTGTATCGGCTTTGGAAAAAGGAAAAACTGTGGAATGTTTCTTTGTTGGCAGTTTGCTGTCTGACTCTTGCAAATTTTGCAGGCTTGGTGGCGGCAAAGCTGCTGCCCATTGAACAAGTGGAGATTTTCGGAGGCATCGGGCTCAACAGCATTGGTGAGATGCTTCGCGGCATGGTTCCCGCTGTGGAAACGGCACTGTCTATGCTGGTGCCGGGGCAGTATCGATTGCTGCTGTGGGCCGTGGCCTTGGTGGGTGTGCCTTTGTGGTGTCTGGTGCTGTATGTGACGGTGAAGGCAAAAGACAGCGAGGGTGCTGCGTGGCTGCTGCTGTTTACCCTGAGTCCTCTTGTGATTTTGGCAATCGACATTCTCACTACCATGGCGGTGCGGGATATTTACTATTTTATGCTGCTTCCCATGGCTGCGGTGGCTGCGGTGCTGCTGTATACCCACGGAGTAAAATACTTCCGCGGCTTGGTACTGTTGGGCACTGTGGGCCTGTTCGGGCTCAACTGTCTCACGGGGCTGATGACCGTGCCCGAAAATCGGAACAGCGAGCGTTATGGGGATGTGGCGGCTTCTTTGATCGAGCGGGGCATTACCACGGTGTATTCCCCTTGGAACTGCGCCGAGCAGCTTGCGCTGGCTTCCGATGGTGAAATCACCGGGGGCTTCTGGGATCAGCCCTCGGAGCCTTTCAAGTCTATGGAGTATCTCTGTGACCCCACCGTATTCGATGCGGATGCGGAAAGCTGTGCCTATGTGTTCTTGGATGCCCACCACGCCGACCTTGCTATGGCAGAGGCGGCCAATCGAGGGGCGGAGCTTGTGCTGCTGACGGAATACATAGACGACGGCTGGTACATCTGCGTGGCTGATGTGAATTTGATGGAATAAGGAAATCCTCCTGCAAAAACAGGAGGATTTTTTGAGGGGCGTCGAGGGCGCCGCCCCCTACAATAAGAGAAAATGAAAAACAGGCGGGACAACTCCCGCCTGTTTGTGCTTTTATCGTATTTTATGCTTCGCTGAATGCGTCCTTGCCCAGACCGCACCAAGGACAGGTGAAGTCATCGTGTACCTGCTCCCAAGGGGTATCGGGAGCGACGTTCTGTTCGGGGACACCCACAGCGGGGTCATATTCGTAACCGCATACGCAGACATATTTCTTCATATTAACAGTCCTTTCGTTCTCGCAAGCTGCGGATCATTCGCTGCTTGTCATCTTCCCGCCAAACCCACTTCGTTGGGCTTTGTCGGGAGAAAATGTGGGGTGGTATATTTTCGTGTTTTGGTCCTTACTTGAAGTATCTCTTCAGCAGACCTTCCAGAGCGCGGCCGTGGCGGGCCTCGTCGCGGGCCATTTCGTGGACGGTGTCGTGGATGGCGTCCAGACCGTTCTTCTTTGCGCAGGTTGCCAGTGCTACCTTGCCGTCGGTTGCGCCGTATTCGCAGTCAACGCGCCATGCCAGATTTGCCTTGGTGTCGTTCTTCATCATGGGTTCCAGCTCTTCGCCCAGCAGCTCTGCGAACTTTGCTGCGTGTTCTGCTTCTTCCCATGCTGCCTTTTCCCAGTACAGGCCGATTTCGGGGTAGCCTTCGCGGTGTGCGATGCGTGCCATGCACAGGTACATACCAACTTCGGAGCATTCGCCGTTGAAGTTTGCGAACAGCTGTTCACGAATATATGCCTTGTCTTCCTCGGAAATGTTGGGGTTGTTCTTGACGGTCTGTGCGTAAACGCCGTATTCGTGCTCTGCAGCCAGAGTCATGGGGCCCACAACTTCCTCAAACAGCTTGGCTGGTACCTTGCAGGTGGGGCACTTTTCGGGTGCTTCGGGGCCTTCGTGGATGTAACCGCAGACGGTGCATTTCCATTTCTGCATTGTAAATTTCCTCCTAAATGTTTTGTATCAAAAATTATTTTCTCTCTGTTTAATGAGCTGCGCAAGCCTTGCACAGGCCTGTGAACTGCACCCCGTAGGGGTCGATGGACACTGCGTACTCGCTTTCCGTGTCCCGACACTGATGCTCTAAGCCGTGGTCCAGCTCAATATCCACCACGCTGCCGCAGCCTCGGCACAGCAGGTGGGCATGGGGATGGTGGCAGGCATCAAAGCGTTCCTTGCCCTCCAGTACCCCAACGATGACCGCGTCGCCATTTGCGACCATTTCCTTCAGATTGCGGTAAACCGTAGCCAAGCTCAGATCCGGGTACTCCGGCTTCAGCTGTTGGTACAGCCATTCCGCACTGGGATGCTCCCGCGTGGCGGCCAGTGCATTGTAGATGGCTTCTCTTTTTTTACTGTAGCGTCGTTGAATCGCCATACGTGAACCTCCTTTAGTGATAACGATTATCGTTTGCAAGATAAATATAGCATAGGAGAGGCGATTTGTAAAGAGGGATTTTTTATGAAATTGAAAAAATTTTGACGAGGACGGGGGATGGTGATAGAATGGCAAAAACAAAAAGCCTCCCCTGTGTAAGGAGAGGTTGCCCCACATGCAAAGCGTGGGGTATGCCGAAGATTTTACCGCTTAGCTTCGGCAGGCCGAGGAACGAGGCTCGGAGGGGTTGTTATTTTAATTGTTGCATATCGCTGTGAGTGACAACCCCTCAGTCTCGCTGCGCTCGACAGCTCCCCTTACACAGGGGAGCCATATAAGAAAGGAATTGACCTATGACCACCGACTATAAACCCAATCCCATAAGAGGTGTTTTGTGCACCCTCATTGGGGGCTGCTGCTGGGGCTTCAGCGGCAACTGCGGACAATACTTATTTAATGTACACGGGGTAGATCCCCAATGGCTGACGGTCATCCGCATGATCACCGCGGGGCTCATTACTGTGGGCATTGTGGCGGCCCGGGACAGGCAGAAGCTCATTGACTGCGCCAAGGAGAAGCACGACCGTATCATGATGCTGCTGTACGGGGTGTTCGGTCTGCTTCTGAGCCAGTACACCTATTTGGAGGCCATCAATGCCACCAACGCAGGTACCGCTACGGTTCTGCAATACATCGGCCCTGTGCTGGTGATGGTGCTGGTATGCTTCAGCGGACGGCGGCTGCCCAAGTCCCACGAGGCATTGAGCATTGTGCTGGTGATCATCGGCACCTTCCTGCTGGCTACCCACGGCAATCCCCGCACCATGGTCATCAATCCCGCGGGGCTGTTCTGGGGCTTGTTTGCCGCCTGTACCTTAGTGCTGTATACCATGCTTCCCAAGTCCATCGCCCCCAAATACGGTGCCTTTATGACCACGGGGGTGGGCACCCTCATCGGCGGCATCGCCTTTTTTATCATCGTGCATCCTTGGCCTCTAACGGTTGACCTGCCCTTGAGCGGCTGGCTGGCGGTGGCGGGGATGATTATGATAGGCACCGTCATTGCTTACCCTCTGTATGTGCAGGGGGTCAACGATGTGGGCCCCGTGAAGGCCAGCATGCTTGCCAGTGTGGAGCCTGTCAGTGCGGCGGTCATCAGTGCGGTGTGGCTGAAAAGCGAGTTCGCGGCCATGGATATTGTGGGGTTCGGGTGCATTCTCACCACGGTATTTCTGCTGGCAAAGCCGGAAAAGCCCTCGGAATGAGGAAAATGTGGGGAAAAACCGAGAAAATTGGGGAAATTGGGAACGGTTTTTCTTGAAATCACGTCATATTGTGGTAGAATAAAAATGTTATCTTTTTTATAGGACGGATGAACTATGAAACTTATGAAAAGATTCCTGAGCCTTGCTCTGGCAGTATGCACCGCCGCATCTCTGGCAGTGACGGCTCATGCGGAAACAACAACGAAAATTAAAATCGACGACTCCCGCTTCGAGAATAAGACCTGGGAGGAAGTGGTCGAGCAGTACATGATCGAGCACGATCTGGATGCGGAGGACATTGCTCTGGGCTACCGCAATCTGGTGACCGGCGAGGAGCATTACATCAACGCCGATAAGTACAATGTGGCGGCGAGCCTGTACAAGGTGCCTTTGAACATGGTATACACCGAGCGCATCTCCAAGGGGGAGATGACCTTTGATGATAAGGTCAAGGGCGTGGTGTATTCCAAGCTGATTCAGGGCTCTATCGTGGAATCCAACAACGAATTCTCCGATTACCTGCGCAGCGGTCTGGGGGGCTATCCCGATTATCGCCGCTACTTCTGCCCCTACATGGGTGAGGATGCGGACACCGTGGATGCCAAGTTCTACGAGAACAACTTCTTCACCGCCCGCCAGATCATCACCTGCCTGAACACCCTGTATCAGGGGGGCGAGGATCGTTTCCCCTCCGTGATCGGCTATATGAAGGATGCGGAGCCCAACAACTACTTCAATGCCTTTGACCAGGACTATGTGATCGCCCACAAGTACGGCTATCTGGAAACAGGCAACACCCTGCAGATCAACGACAGCGGCATTGTCTACACCGATGATCCCATTGCCATTGTCATGTTCACCAACGGCATCAAGCGTCCCTACACCTGTCTGTCCAACTATGCGACTTTGATGGCAGAGTACACCCAGTACCACACCGCCATCCGTATTGAGCAGGAGGAGCAGATGGCTGCGGAGGAAGCTGCCCGTCTGGCAGAGGAAAATGCCATTGCGGAGCTGGATCGACTGACCGCGGAGCGGGGCGAGAACGCCAATAAGCTGAACATCTCCCAGATCCTGGGGGATGCGGAAATGCGGGGCGCTTTGGTTCTGTGCGTTGTGGTGCTGGGCGTATCCGTGCTGATGCTGCTTGTGGTGATGGTGGCTGCCATCCGCAAGAAGATCCGCTTCCTGCCCGGTGTGGTATCTGTGGTATGCTTCGGTGCTGCCATGCTGGTGTGCATCATGGGGCCCAAGCTGGGTACCGTCATAACCGCTCCCGCAGGAGATCCTCAGAAAACCGTGACCGCATTCTTCGATGCGGTGATGGCAGGCAACTACGAGGAAGCCTACAAGCATCTGGATTACTACAGCTCTCTGGGTCTGGAAAACGAGCCTGCCGATGAAGCAAGCAAGCTCATCAGCGCCCAGCTGCACAGTACATATTCCTACCGCCTCTACGGAGACTGTCTGGAGGAAGGTCTGACCGCAAAGCAGCAGGTGCTCATGGAGCATCTGGACGTTGTGCGTCTCCAGAGCAAGCTGGGGGACAAGACCCACGATGTGCTGGAGGAAATGGTGCGCAATGCCCCTGCAAGCGCTGTTTACAACGAGGACAACAGCTTTAAGCCCGAGGTCACTCAGCAGGCCTATACCCAGGCTGTGGGCGAGCTGCTGGAAAAGCCCGAATATTACCGTACCACCAGCGGTATGGAACTGACCCTGATCTACACCGACGACGGCTGGAAGATCCAAGCCGACGAAGCACTGCTGCGCGCACTGTGCGGCGGCGCATACTGATGAAAGGAGGAAACATCCATGAATGATGTGAATAAGCAGCAGGAAACTGAACTGGACCGCATTCTCAGGGAAGCAGCCTCCTTTGACGAAGCAGCGGAAGCAAAGCGCAGAGCCGCTGCCCGCAAGGCCGCTCAGGAAACCAGAGCGACCACGCCCAAGACTGCGCCTGCCCGTCCCGACCGCGGAGTTCCTATTGAAAAGCGCATTCTGGCCAACATGAAGGCCAATGCGGAAAAAAAGGCGGAAGTGAAGCAGGCTATGGAAGAACAGCAGGCCATCGAAGCCCAGAAGGCAGCTTTGGAGCAGACCGAGCAGCCCAAGGCAGAAGCACCCGCTGCAGAGATCGAGGAAGCACCCAAGGCAGAGGCCAAGCAGGCGCAAGCCCCCAAGCTCTCCAAGCCCAAGCTTCCCAAAATCGAAAAGAAGGAAAAGGCTCCCAAGGCACCCAAGCAGCCCAAGGCGGAAAAAACTCCCAAGGCTCCCAAGCCCAAGAAGGAACCCAAGCCTGTGCGCAATGTGCCCAAGACTCTGACTGCTCTGCTGATTCTTGTGAGCATGGTGTGTATGCTGTGGGTGGGTCTGACCATCCATCCCGGTACCGGCACCGCTACCGCTGCCAATACCGCAAAGAAGCTGGATCTCTCCCAGAATCTCAGCAACTCCATGAACAATGCCGCTGCGGACGCACTGGCAAACATGACCTATATCAAGAAGGTATTCACCATTCCCGAATCCGACCTTGTGGCCCCCAAGGCACAGGGCAAGTTCGGCTCCACCTTTGATGTGGCAGAGGTGCAGGCGGTGATCGAGGAAGCCGCCGAGCTGCTGGACGGTCAGGAGCTGGCATGGAACCCCGACTTGAATTTCTGGGAGGAAGAGCCCTTCCAGTATTACTATGACGAAACCATCTTCGCACTGACCTGGAAGGAAATCATCAACGGCAACATGGTCACCTTCGGTGAGGTGAAGGTCGCCCACGGCAGCCAGCTGCGCCGCGCACTGGCGGGCAATGAATACGGCTCCTCCGTGGAGGAATACCCCACCAATATGGCATCCAACGTCAACGCTGTCCTTGCCATCAACGGTGACTTCTACAACTTCCGCGATCTGGGCATTACCGTCTATCAGCGGCAGATGTACCGCCACAACCCCAAGACGGTGGATACCGCTTATTTCACCGCTGATGGGGACATGATCTTCTCCAAGCGCGGGGAGCTTGCCGATAAGGCAGCCGCTGAGCAGTTCGTAGCGGACAACGACGTGGTGTTCGCTGTGGCCTTCGGCCCCATTCTGGTGGAAAACGGTCAGCTGCTGGAGATCCCCGAAAAGTATCCCATCGGCGAGATCAACAACCGCTATTCCCGTGCAGCCATCGCACAGAAGGATGACCTGCACTACATTACCATGACCATCAACTTTGAAGGCCCCTGCCAGACCACCTGTACCCTGGCACAGGCAGCCCGGTACATCTACGACAAGGATGTACGCATGGCATACACTCTGGACGGTGGTCAGACCTCCTCTATGGTATTTAACGGCGAGCTGGTCAACCGTGTTGACTGGGGCAACGAACGTACCATGAGCGACATTATTTACTTTGCATCCGCAGTTCCGGAAGGAGGCAGCGAGGAATGAATCAAGTAGCAATTTGTATCGGCGGCATTGTCATTTACTGGAGTGCCATCGTGATTTTCTTGGCTGTGGCGGTTTGCTTTAACTTCGCTTACGGTCTGTATGTGGCAAACGGCGGCAAGAAGAGCGCCATGTGGGCCATGCTGCCCATCTCCATTGTGCTGGGTGCTGTGTTCAGCCGACTGATCCACTGGTACTGCCATGCGGAGCAGTACAGCGGTCTGGTGGGTGCTCTGACGGAATTCGGCGCAGGGGATTACTGCCTGCCCGGTGCCTTTTTCGGCGTTGTCGTTGCGGTGCTGATCGTGAAGGCACTGCGCCTGACCGACAGCGCGGGCAAGATGTTCGATGCCATCGCACCCGCTGCCACATTGGGTGTTGCGGTGCTGCGTATGAGCGCACTGTTCAACGTATCCTGCCGCGGCAAGATCCAGATCAATAACCCCGATCTGCAGATGCTGCCTCTGGCATCTCCCGTTACCACCGCAAACGGTGCGGTGGAATACCGTCTGGCTACCTTCTGCATTGAGTTTATTGTGATGCTGGTGCTGTTCGTCATCGTCATGCACTACTTCAATAAGCGCCGCAGCTGGCCCATGAAGGGGGACACTCCCGTTCACGGCAATGTGGCTCTGCTGTATCTGGCATTTTACGGTGCCACACAGGTGATTCTGGACTCCACCCGTTATGACTCCAGCTTCCTGCCCATCAACGGCTTCATCTCTCTGGTGATGATCCTCGGTGCGGTGTCTCTGGCAGGGGTGATGATCTATTACACCGTGATGTCCCTCCGTGCCAACGGCTTCATGGTCAAGCAGGCGGTTATGTGGGTGCTGTTCCTTGGTGCCGCGGGCGGTGCGGGCTATATGGAATATCTGGTGCAGCGCTACGGCAATATGTACCTGCCTGTATATTCCGGCATGGCTGCCCTGCTGCTGATCATGTCTGTTCTGGTGGTTATTATGTACCACACCGTTTGCTTGTCCAAGGAAGAAAAGGAACGTCTGGAACTGAACGCAGGCCTGAAGGAAACCGTAGGAGTATAATATCCCAACCGAGGCTCTTTCGAGCCTCGGTTTTTTAATGAATACGAATGGAATTGTAGGGACCGTCGTCCTCGACGGTCCGCTTGTTATTTACATTGGTGATTGCATAAGTGCGGCACGGACCGTCCGGGAGGACGGTCCCTACATGAAATAGTAGAATTGCAATTTCCGCTGTCTAATGCTACAATATCAAAAATACGTCTTTTGGGAGGATTCTCCATGCTGATGGCTATGTTTATCGGGGCCGCGGCGCTTTGTGTGCTGCTGATCGGCCTCGCAATCAAAAAGGAAAAGGGTCGTATGTGGTTTGCGGCGCTGGCGGCGGCTGCTCTCGTGCCTATGGTGGTGCTGGGGATGATGACCGTCAATTCCTCCAACGATCCCGCCGCATCCGTCACGGCTATGGTCAATGCTATGGCCGCGGGGGAATATGAGGCAGCCAATGATTTCGTGGACGGCACCTTGGGAATGGGCGCGGAGGCGGGCTTTGACCGCAGCTTGGCCAATTTGGTGCATGGCACCCTGTACCCGCAGTGCGGGGAAGCCCAAGTGGATGACTTCGCCGCCGTGGTGCCTGTGGAGCTGACTGTGTTGGACACCGAGGCATGGCTGGAGGCCTGGTCCGAGGAAGCTCTGGCGGTGCTGTCGGATACGGTGAAGGCCAAGCCCGCGGAGCTGCTGTTCAATGCTGCGGGGGATGGCTATTTGGATGGTGTAACCGAGGCTGCTTGTGATGAGGCACTTGCAGCTATGCTGACCAAGGGCGGGGAATACCTGCACACCGTCTCCGTGGATGTGACCCTGAAGCTGACCCCCTTCGGCTGGAAGGTACAGCTGAATGAGGCCTTGGTTTCCGCTCTGGAAGGCTATGCCCTTGGGGATGCGTCTGTTTCCTTGCAGGATGGGGCTATGGCCCGGCGGCTGTCTGCACGCATGACCACCGCTTACGGTGAAATCGTGGAGGGACTGCCCCTGCTCCACAAGGCCTATGAGATTCCCGAGGATGCGGTGAAGGCGCCCAAGCCCCAAGGGGTGTTCGGGGAGACCTTTGACATGGCAGAGGTGCAGGCCATCATTGACGAGGCTGCGCTGCTGCTGGACGGTCAGGAATTGGCGTGGAATCCCGATTTGAACTTCTGGTCCGAGGAGCCTATCCGCTATTACTATGATGAAACCATTTTGGCGCTGACATGGAAGGAAATTATCAACGGCAACATGGTCACCTTCGGGGAAGTGAAGTTTGCCCACCCCAGCCAGCTGCGCCGTGCCGTCACGGGCAACCGCTATGACTACGGCATTGACGAGTACCCCACCAAGATGGCACAGAATGTCAACGCGGTCCTTGCCTCCGCAGGGGACTTCTACGGCTTCCGTGATCTGGGCATTACGGTCTATCAGCGCAAGCTGTACCGCCACAATCCCGCTTCCGTGGATACCGCCTACTTTACCGCTGATGGCAACATGATCTTCTCCAAGCGCGGGGAGCTGATGAACCGTGCGGAAGCGGAGCAGTTTATCAAGGACAATGATGTGCTGTTCGCTGTGGCCTTCGGCCCTGTCATGGTGGAAAACGGGGAGCCTGTGCATACCTCGGAGTATGCCATCGGGGAAGTGAACGACCGCTATTCCCGTGCGGCCATTGCCCAGAAGGACGAGCTCCACTACATGGTTATGACCGTCAACTTTGATGGCCCCTGCCGCAAGACCTGCACACTGGAGCAGGCAGTGCAGTACATTGCCGATAAGAATGTGCAGCAGGCATATACCTTGGATGGCGGCCAGACCGCTTCCGTTGTGTTGGGCGGGCATTTGGTGAATCGACCCGACTGGGGCGAGGAACGCACCATGAGCGATATTATTTATTTCGCAAGTGCAATACCGGAAGAATAAATCATCAAACCGAGACTCTTTCGAGTCTCGGTTTTTGCATGAAGGCCCTCCTTCGATAAGGAGGGCTGTCAGCGAAGCTGACTGGGTGGTCGAAATTATCAAGAGTTATTCATAAATGTTTTTTCGACCACCCCGCCCCTTGCGGGGCACCCCTCCTTATCGAAGGAGGGGCTGGTGCAATTGCAATTTCCGCTCTCTAATGCTACAATATTCAAAATTGCTGTTTCGGGAGGCTTCTCCATGTTTATAAAAATGTTTTTGGGAGCGGCTGCGGTTTGCGTGCTGCTGTTGCTCCTTGCTGTGAAGTGCGGGAAGGCCCGCGGGCTCTTTGCGCTGCTGACGGTGATCGCCCTGCTGCCCACTCTGCTGCTTGGTCTTATTGTTTTCGGTGCGGGGGATGTGATCTGTTACCCCGGCGACCCCGCCGCTGCGGTGAAAGGCATGACCGCCGCACTGGCTGCGGGGGAGTACGAGGCCGCGGACAAGTATGTATATGGCAGTTTGGGGCTGTATGGTGAGGAAAAAATAAGCGGCGACCTGACATTGATTCCCTTGGTCTGCGAAAGTCTTTCCGCTGACTGCGGAAAAGCGCGGGTGGAGGATTTCGTTGCTGTGCTGCCTGTGGAACTGACGGTTCTCAATACCCATGCGTGGCTGGAGGGCTTGGAGGCGGAAGCGGAAGCGGTACTGGCTGCCACGGTGGAAAGCAGCTCTGCCAAGGTGCTGTACAACGAGGAACGGGATGCCTATTTGGACGGCATCACCGAGACTGCCTACGCCGAGGCTCTGCAGACTATGTGGAACCGCGGCGGGGAATACCTGCACACTGTTCCCGTGGAGGTCACCTTGTATTGGACGCCCTTTGGCTGGCAGATTATTTTGGATGAGACTTTGCAAAACGCTTTGGAGGGCTATGCCCTTGGGGATAAGTCTGTGACATTGAAGGATGGGGCAATGGCAGAGAGACTTTCCGCCCGCATGACCACCGCACACACCGACATTGTGGCAGGACTGCCTTTGATTTATAAGACCTATAAAATTCCCGTGGAGGACTTGGTGGCGCCTAAGCCCGACCCCGACCGCTTCGGCATCACCGATGACCCCGCAGTGATCGAGGCGGTCATCGAAAAGTCTGCACCTCTGGTAGGGGATCGCAAAATCAGCTGGAACCGTGATATTGTCATCAAGCCCGGTACCCAAATGCAGTATTATTATGATGAAACCATTCTGGCTATCACATGGAAGGAAGACCGTGAGGGCTGCTGTGTGACCTTCGGTGAGGTCATTATCAGCGACGGCAGTCAGATTCGCCGTGTACTGGCGGACAATACCTACCGCAGCTTTAACTGGGAGACACCCACACAGATGGCACAGCGTACCAATGCGGTGCTGGGCATGACGGGGGATTTCTATATGTTCCGTCAGGTGGGCATCATGGCCTATCAGGGGCAGGTGTACCGCACAGACCCCTCCTCTCTGGCACATGCCTTCTTCACCTATGACGGGGATATGATTCTGACCAAGGGACACGAGGTCAGTCAAGGGAAGGCTGTGCAGTATGTAGCGGACAACAATGTGAGCTTCTCTCTGGGCTTCGGGCCTGTTATTATTGAAAACTATGAGGTGCTGCCCCATCCCCCCTATATCCTCGGGGAGTTCTTGGATAACTATCCCCGTGCGGCCATCGGGGAGGTGGATCCCCTGCATTTCATTGTGATGACCGCGGGGAATGAGGGCGAGCCCGATCGCACCATTACTCTCAGTGAGTCCACACAGTTTATTTTGGAAAAGGGTGTCCACAAGGCCTACAATCTGGACGGGGGCAAGACCGCCAATATGACCTTTAACGGCGTGCTGACTGCAGATCCCGCATATGCCGGGGAGCGCACTATGAGCGATATGTTCTATTTCGCCAGCGCGGTTCCCGAAAGTGAACGGTGATTGGGCTCGCGCCTATAAACGGCGGCAGCAAGCGGCCGCCCTGCTAAACATTTTCTACCTCTCAGTCTCGCATTCGCTCGACAGCTCCCCTACATAGGGGAGCCTTATATGAGCATTGTTTACACTTTCAGTCTCCCTCAACAGAGGGAGACTTTTTATTTGCTTCGATTGCAGACGCAGCTTGAAAGATCCGTGATGGTCTGCATGGTTTCTCTGCCGCATTTACATCGTGCGGTCAGATCCCCCAGACTGACAATGCCGCAAAGTCTGCCCTTGTCCGTTACGGGGATGCGCCGCACCTGTGCCTTCCGCATGGTTTCCGCGGCAGCGTCCACGGAGTCCGTAGGGGACAGGGTATAGACCCCTGCGGTCATGATTTGGCTGACGGTGGTTTGGCTCGGATCCAGCCCCGCAGCCACACACCGCAGGGCAATGTCCCGATCGGTGACCATGCCCGCAACATGACCGCTGTCGTCGCATACGGGGAGGCATCCGATGTTGTCCCGCTTCAGCAGCCGTGCGGCGGCGGTAATGGGCTCATCGGGGTGGATGGAACGGACGTTTTCCGTCATAATGGATTGAATGTTCATGGAATCTCCTCCTTTTGGAGGAGTATGCCCAAAAAACGAAATAACAACCCTTCCGAGTCGCCATTCGGCGACTCACCTCCCCTTACACAGGGGAGGCTTATTTAATTGATCAGGGCAGGGCCTTGGTCCTGCCATTTATGAATATACATTGACAGTTGTTTGAGATGGGGAGCGGCGGGAGCAAGCCCCCGCCCTACAAGGTGCGGTGGACTATTTCACTAACGAAGCCAACGCGGGGCCTGCGGCATCTGCGAAGAATTCGATGGCGTTTAGGGCCTCCGCAAGGGTGTTGCCGTTGCTGCCCACCTCCAAAATCAATGAGCCTGTGGTCAGCTGCTGGTTGTATCGTTCCTGCACTAACTTGATGGGCCGCTGCAGGGTAGGGTGAGCAGTGTATACCGCTGCCTGCAAATACAGTGCCAGCTTTAGGTTCTCCTGCCAGTTGGGGTGCTCCAAGCCGCTGTCGTCGGTGCCTACCACAAACATGGTCTGGGCGCAGGGGCTGGCTTCGTCCTCTGCCAAGGTTTTGTACACCACGTCACCGCTACCGATGGCATCCCGATGCAGGTCGATGACCATGGCAATGGAGGGGTATTTTTCCAGATACTGTTGGATAGCCTCTCCCGTGCGGGTGTAGGAGCCCGTATAGCTGGGGTAATCGTAAATGCTGCGGTCGTGGATGACCTCCAAGCCATGCTCCCGCAGTGCATCCGTCAGCGCATCCCCCACACGGATGACGTTGTACTTGGTATCCTGGGTGCGGGTGGTGTCCGTGGGGGTATATCGGTCAAAGTCATCCATGGTGTAGGCCTCGCTGGAGTGGGTATGGATAATGAGGATCTGGGGCTGTCCCTTTACGAGGCTTTGGGTGGGGCCCTCTGTCAGCAGCTGGGCTGTGTCGATGGTGTAGTCCGTGCTGTTGTCAATGCGGATACCCCCGCCGATGAGGGCATCGAGGATCCGTGGCGTGGGGGTGGGCGAGGGGGGCGGCGTATGGGTCACCACCGTTACCGTGGGCATGGGCGGTATTGTGGTATCCGTCAGAGGCTTGCCCAGCTCCATGGTCACTGCCATGCGCACCAGACGCTCCGGAGAAAACAGCTCCCCCATGGCTTCGCGGGGAGAAGCATAGCCCATAGCGTTCAGAGCAATATGTCCCGCTACCAATACAGCACCCAAGCGTGCTGCCTGTTTCCGCAGCCCCATGACCGTCCCCCCTTTCATGTCCTATGCAGATACTATATGCGGGGAAAAGAATCTGCATGAAAGCAGTTGCAATCTTTTTTCTTTGTGGTAAAATGTCGATATTCAAAAAACGGAGGAATCACTATGGTATTGAAATATAAGCCCAAGGGCACCTGCTCCACCATGATGGAAGTGGAAGTGGTGGATGGCATCATCAATTATGTAAAGGTCACCGGCGGCTGCAGCGGCAATCTGCAGGGCATTATGAAGCTGGTGCAGGGCATGCCCGCCAAGGAAGTCATCGATCGTCTCAGCGGGATCCGCTGCGGTCCCAGACGTACCTCCTGCCCCGATCAGCTGGCCATCGCTCTGTCGAAGTGCGTGGAAGAACAGTGAAATTTCTGTAACTTTTTTCGGTGACAAGTTGACATAACACCGATAAGGGTTACAAAATAGGTGTAAAAATACGGTCGAAGGTTAAAATTCGATGTCGAAAATGAATTTTTGTAGAAAATGCACAACACTACATCTTGTGTTGTGCGTTTCTTTTTGCCTGTGTCGAAAGCCCAACATCCTGTGAATTTGGCGGAAATGACAGATTCGACAAGCTTGCATTGTTCAAAATCCACATTGAAGGGCGGTTTTGGATTTTTTATAATAGAATCACCATACAGAAAACACGGGTGATTAAAAATGACAAAACTGTTACAAATCAAAGCGATGTTTCTTGCGGGTGTGCTGACGGTATGCCTGTTTACCAGCGGCTATGCGGCTGTTGAGGAGGATGCGGGTGCTTCCGTCGGGGAAAAGCAGACTGTCTGCGTAGACGGCGTGCCCGAATACACGGGCTATACAGTGGAGGGGACGGACTATGTGCCCCTCCGCAGCTTTTGCAAGGCTTTGCATATGGGGGCGGCAGTGACCCACAGCAGGGCGGGACGGGTCATGCAGGTGGTGTTCCGTGAGCCTGCTGTCCGTATGCGGGCACAGGTGGGGGCGTTTTATCTGACCCTCAATGACCGTGCGGTCTATTTGGGCGGTAACATTTTGTATGTGGACGGCAATGTGCTGGTGCCGCTGGATGGGATCTGCGGTGCCTTCGGCATCATCCCCACAGCCACCGAGGACGGATGGAATCTGAACACCGAGCATATGGCGGTGTGTGCCGATGGCGGCTATGACCCCGAGGACTTGAAGTGGCTCAGCCATATCATCCATGCGGAGGCGGGCAATCAGGATATGGTTGGTCAGATTTGCGTGGGGAATGTGGTGCTCAACCGTGTGCGGGACAGCCGCTTCCCCGATACGGTGGAGGATGTGATCTTCAGTCCCAATCAGTTTTGCCCCGTGCGCAGCGGCACCATTTGGAGCAGCCCCGACGAGGAAGCGGTGATGGCAGCGAAGCTGTGTCTGGAAGGGGTGAGCTTTGCGGGGGAGAGCACCTATTTTGTAAACCCCGCCACAGGCAGCACCCGCTGGTTCCGTGAAAATCTCACCTATGCCATGACCGTGGGAGACCACGATTTCTACTATTGATGTTTACGAAAAAGGTGAAATATGGTAAAATGGCTTTGTCTTTGACAAAGTCATTTTTTGATCGACCTCTCAGTCAGCTTCGCTGACAGCTCCCCTTATCGAAGGGGAGCCTTTATTGGTAAGGAGTTTATAATGGAAGAAATCATTGCAAAAGGTTTGCCTATGCTGGGGGTGGAGCTGCATCCCGAGGCATTGGGTAAGTTCCGCAAGTTCCATGATTTCATGGTAGAAAAGAATAAGGTTATGAATCTGACAGGGATCACAGAGGATGGGGAGGCCGCACGGCTGCACTATCTGGACTGCTGCGCCCTTTTGGCGGCGGAGGACTTTAAAAACAAAAAGGTCATTGACGTTGGCACAGGGGCGGGATTTCCCGGGGTACCCCTGAAAATTGCGGAGCCCTCCATGGACATCACCCTGCTGGATTCTCTGGCCAAGCGCATCAATTTCCTGGATGAGGCTGTTGCGCTGGTTGGCTTGGAGGGGGTCACTACCATTCACGCCAGAGCGGAGGAGCCTCCCGCAGAGTACCGCGAGGCCTTCGACATTGCCACTGCCCGCGCCGTCACCCGACTGGACGCCCTGTGCGAGCTGTGCCTGCCCATGGTAAAGAAGGGCGGCGCCTTCGTTGCCATGAAGGGCCCTGCGGCGGCGGAAGAATTGAAGGAAGCGGAAAAGGCCATCAAGGTCTTGGGGGGTAAGGTGGAGAAGATCCAGGAATACACCATCCCGGGTACGGACGTGACCCACACTGCCGTGGTCATCCGCAAGGTGGGTACCACCCCCAAGCAGTATCCCAGAAGCTGGGGGAAAATCAAAAAATCACCCATACGGTGATTTTTTGACAGTGAATAAGTAAAAGTGAATAGTGAAAAGTGATGGTCAAATCCAATTTTAAAAATTGGATTTGGATAAGTGAAAAGCACCTCGATGGATTCATCGGGGTGCTTTTGTATAGGCTCTCCTTAAAAGGAGAGGCTTGGGGGCTTACGTTTCCACAGCGGGTTCTTCGCTTGCGCCGAACTTGCTCAAGATGCTGTTGAGGGCTTCCATGACCTGATTCAGCTTATCCATGAGCTTGCCCAGCGTGTTGAACAGGGACTTGGCGGTTTCGGCGGTGTCGTTCAGCTTCTGCTCGTATTCCTGTACGGTCTCGCCGAGCTTTTCCGCGCTTTCCAGACTGCGGCACACATCCATGAGGAATGTGATCTGCTCCTCGTTCATGGGCGGGATGTGGTACTGCTCTGCGGTATCCAAAATGAACTGCCGCAGCTCATCGTCGGACATATTCTTAATGTCCTCGTGGGTGTTGCGGAAGCTTTCGATGAGCTCTTGGGTCTTGGCCTTCAGCTCCTCGCTGTCAAATAGCTCCGAGAAAAATTCGCTGTTCTTCAAGTCGCTGAAGATCTGCTCGTATTCGGTGAGATCCAGTGCCGCCGCGGGGGTGCACAGCAGGATGACCGCCAGCAGCAGGGAAATGATTCGTTTCATCAATGTTTGGTTTCCTTTCGGATGGGATGTGGATTAGACGGCGGGGGATGGGAAATGTTCCGGCTCGGATGGAGGCATATCTGTTCGTTACAATGCCGCACGGTATCGTTTTTGCGGAATAACGGCGGGCGGATACTATCCGCCCCTACGAGGTGGTGCGGTTTGTTATTGATCCAGCCACAAAAATCCCATAAATTCGGGCACCAGCTTTTCCCAGTCGGCCTCACAGTGACCGCCGTCGATCTGGCAGCGGAGACGGGCTCTGGCTCCGCGCTCACGGAAGGCCTCCGCTACGGTGCGGTTGCAGTGGTAGCTGTGGCTGCTGCGGTCTTCCACGGTATGATCCTCGCAGCCTGCTTCACGGGTGCCCCAGCTGAGATACGCACGGGTGTCGGGGTCTATGGGCAGGGTCCACAGATCCTGCATCAGATCCCCCATGCAGGCGTGGATGGCACTGGAAATGCAGGCGCCCTTGGAGAACCAGATATTATGCTTGATAATGCCGTACAGCGCCATGATGCCCCCCATGCTGCTGCCGCCGATGGCGGTACATTCACGGAAGGGGTAGGTGCGGTATTCCTTGTCGATCATGGGCTTGATGTGGTGGATGATCCATTGGAAGGTCTCCTCCCCCAGACGGAGGGTGTCGGAGTTTTGGATCCAGTCGGCGGCATAGGGAACGTACTCGTAGAGACGCTCGATGCCGTCGTGGCTGCATTCGATGCCCACGATGATCATGTCCTTGCTCCAGCCCTCCAGAAATTCCTTCATACCCCAGCTTTTGCCGTAGGTGGCATCCTCATTGCTGAACAAATTGTGTCCGTCAAAAAAGTACATGACGGGGTAGCGTTCATCGGTTTCCTCGTAATTGTCGGGGAGCCAAATGTGCAGGGGGCGGTCGGTACCCTTGGGGGGATAGATGCAGGATTTCTTGACGATCATGGTGAGCCTCCGTTGTGTATCAGATTTACAGAGATAGGATACCCGATTTTGGGGCTGAAATCAAGTGGGAAGGGGAGGCATGGTTTTGAACTGAAAGAAAGCCACCCCTGAGGGAGTGGCTTTCCAAACATATAGGAGGGGTTTATTTGGTGGCTTTCTTTTCCGTGTCTACACCTGCGAAGTATTCCTTGGTCAGGGAGACGACTACGCCGCTGAGACCCAGCAGTGCAATCAGATTGGGGATGGCCATGAGCCCGTTCAGAGTGTCGGCGATGTCCCATGCCAGACCCAGATCCATGGTTGCGCCCACAACGCAGACCACCACGAAGATGGCCTGATAGACCTTATTGAACTTGGTGCCGAACAGATATTCGCAGCAGCGGGTGCCGTACAGACCCCAGCTGAGAACCGTAGACAGTGCGAACAGGGAAATGCCCACGGCGATGATCAGTGCGCCGATCTCGTCGCCGAATACGGTGCCCAGTGCCTGTGCGTTCAGTGCGGTGGTGCCCTTGGTGCCGTAGTTCAGGTCGATGCCGCTGACCAGCAGGGTCAGACCGCTCATGGTGCAGATGACGATTGTGTCCATAAATACTTCGAAAATCCCGTACAGGCCCTGCTTTACGGGGTTGGTTTCGGAGGTGGCGGCGTGGGCCATGGGAGCGGAGCCCAGACCTGCTTCGTTGGAGAACACACCGCGCTTGACGCCCCATTCAATGCACAGCTTCAGGGTGAAGCCGCTGATGCCGCCCACCGCTGCGGTGGGGTTGAAGGCACCCTTGAAAATCAGAGCGAACACACCGGGCAGTGCCTGTGCGTGGCAGACCAGAACGATGAGGCTGGATACAATATAGATGATGGACATGAAAGGAATCAACTTTTCCGTGACGCTGCCCAGACGCTGGATGCCCCCCAGCAGGGTGAAGGCTACGATAGCAGCCACGATGATGCCTACGATCAGGTTCAGGGTTCCCGTACCGCTGAATGCGGGATTGAAGGTGGTGACGGCGGTGTTGATGGAGTCGGTGATGTTGCCCACCTGCACGGCGTTGCCGATGCCGAAAGCAGCCAGTGCCCCGAATACGGAGAAGATCACAGCCAGCCACTTCCAGTTTTGTCCCAGACCGTTGGTGATGTAGTACATGGGGCCGCCTACCCAGTCGCCCTGAGCATTGCGCTCACGGTATTTGACCGCCAACACGACCTCGGCGTACTTGGTGCACATGCCGATCAGCGCGGACACCCACAGCCAGAAGATGGAGCCAGCACCGCCCAAGGTCACTGCCCAGGTGATGCCCGCGATGTTGCCGGTGCCCACGGTGGCCGCCAGTGCGGTGGTCACTGCCTGGAAGGGGGACACGGCACCCTCCTGCTTTTCGGTCTTGTGGAAGACCTTGCCGATGGTGTTTTTCATGGCGTAGCCAAAGCGTCTGAACTGCAGACCGCCGGTGCGAATGGTCAAAAACAGACCTGCGCCCAGCAGCAGAACCAGCATGGGGATGCCCCATACGATGCCGTTAATGGTGTTGTTGATGTTTGCGATCATTTCCATTGCTTGCTGACAACCTTTCTTGCGGGGAATGGAGACACTATAGCACGAAATATTTTCTGTTTCAAGAGGGTAAAACAAAAAAGTTTTAAGAGGAACGGCTTATATTCGGGGCTTGCGAAAAAATATTTTGTTCTCGTGAAGAAAACCTTAAAAGTTTTTTGCATAACTGAAAATATATGCTTGCGTCAGGGATAATTTGGTATTATAATGTATTGGTACTAATTTACCAAAATTGAAATAAAAAAATCAGCAATATGTTTTTTATGATGCGTTTATGTGTGATAAAGGAGAGAGTGTGAGCATGAATCCCGTATTGATGAGCAAGTTATCCCTTGAAACCGATATTCCATTGTATTACCAGCTGGTCAATATTATTAAGCGCAATATCACTGCGGGTACACTGAAGCCCGGTGATGTGCTGCCCAGCGAATCCGAAATGTGCAAGAGCTTCGATATCAGCCGCAGCACTGTCCGTCAGGCGGTCAGCATGCTGGAGGATGAGGGCCTTGTTGTGCGTAAGCAGGGCAGAGGCACCTATGTTGCTCAGCCCAAGGTACATAGAAAAACACAGAACCTGTATTCCTTTACCTCCGAGATCTCCTCTCTGGGTCAGAGACCCTCCTCTCGTCTGGTGGAATATGAGGTCATGGAGCCCACCCCCGACATCGTGAAGATGCTGGAGCTGGACGACCCCACTACCCCCGTTTATAAGTTCTCCCGCATCCGTTATATGGATGATGAGGCTTTGATTTTGGAGACATCCTTCTATCCCCAGTACCTGTACCCCGAGCTGACCCGCCCCATGGTGGAAAAGAACAGCTTCTATGCACTGCTGGTGCAGCGGGGCATTATTCCCACGGAGGCTGTGGACTCCTATGAGGCTGTGGTGCTCAACCGCCGCGAAGCGGAAATTCTGGGCTGCCGCCCCGGCAGCTCTGCCTTTGCTGTGCAGCGCGTGACCCGTATGGCCGACGGCAAGCCCTGCGAATTTACCCAGAGCTTGATCCGCGGCGACCGTGTGAAGCTGGATGTGAAGCTGAAGAAGGAAGGCATCGGCTTCTCCAGAAACAAGAGAAACCACGAATAATAATCTTCCCCAAAGGGCGTTCTGCGTCCTTTGGGGAATTTATTTTGTACGGAGCGTCAGAGATGACGCTCCGTGATGCGGTACGAATTACATTGTTTTTTTGCAATTGGGTCGAATCCGTACTGTTTTCAAATTGTGCGCTTCGCGGATTTTATTCGACCTCTTCCACCGCTTCGCGGTCCCCCTTCCCCTAAAAGGGGAAGATACTCCTTTTTTCCATCGTTCCTTATCTGAATGACATTGGAGCGGGAGCTCCTCTTTTTTCCTGTGAGGTGATTGCCATGTTTTTCCTTGGAGCCTCATAAAATTTTATGCGGACTAAACTTGTCCGTGCATATCGGACAAAAGTATGCAATGTCCGCTTTGAAAGAACAAAATTGTGAATAATTTGCCAAAATCTGTACACATTGATGGAAAAAACAGGGCATTGTTAAATTATTATTGAAGAATGTGATGTTTTTTCAGTCTTTTCGTATGGACATATTTTGGGGATTATGATAAACTGAAAGAGTTAAATTTTAGAGAGGTGATGCTCATGCCATTTAAGTACTACGGCGGCGTCCATCCGGACGAAATGAAGCAGCCCCACCTGGCTGTTTCCTACATTCCCCAGCCGTCTCAGGTTGCCATTCCTCTTCAGATGCACATCGGTGCACCCTGCCAGCCCCTGGTAAAGGTTGGCGACGTGGTCACCATGGGCCAGAAGATCGGTGACAACCCCGCACCGCTCTGCGCTCCTATCCACGCTACCGTTTCCGGTAAGGTCGTGGCCATCGAGCCCAGACGTCACTGCGTTGTTGGTGACCTGGTCCCCACCATTGTTATTGAAAACGATGGTCTGGACACCCCCTGCACCGACCTTGCTCCTCTGACCGAGGATGAACTGAAGGATCCCGAAGCGATCATTCAGCGTATCCGCGAAGCAGGCGTTGTCGGTATGGGTGGCGCAATGTTCCCCACCCACTTCAAGATTCAGGGCGGCCGCGGCAAGGTCGATACCCTGATCATCAACGGTGCCGAATGCGAACCCTATCTGAACGGTGACCATCGCACCATGCTGGAACACCCCGTTGAACTGCTCAAGGGTATTGAGCTGGTTCGTATCGCACAGGGTGTCGATACCGCTTACTACGGCATCGAAGAAAACAAGCAGGATGCTATCGATCTGCTGAACTCCCTGAACCCCGAACAGTACGGTATTGTTATCGTACCCGAAAAGGTCAAGTATCCTCAGGGCGCTGAAAAGATGCAGGTCAAGGCAAACACCAACCGTGAAGTCAAGCCCGGCGGCATTCCCTCCGGCGTTGGCTGCAACGTGGTTTCCACCTTCACCGCTTACTCTGTTTACAGAGCCTGCTACGAAGGTCGTCCCCTGATCGAACGTGTTCTGTCCGTT
>JAFQDR010000013.1 GCA_017415945.1 Oscillospiraceae bacterium | reverse complement strand
ATCGGTTCCGACGGTGAACAGATGGGTCTGATGAGTTCTGCTGAAGCTCAGAAGATCGCTGATGCACAGGATTTGGACCTTGTAATGATTTCTCCCAATGCCAAGCCCCCTGTCTGCAAGATTATGGACTACGGTAAGTATCGTTTCGAGCAGAACAAGAAGGTAAAGGAAGCTAAGAAAAATCAGCACGTAATGGATGTGAAGGAAATTCGCATGTCCCCCGGTATCGGCGAAAATGACTTTAACACCAAGCTGAAAAATGGGCAGAAGTTCTTGGCTGACGGCGACCGTGTAAAGGTTTCCGTACGTTTCCGCGGCAGAGAAATGGCACATACCAACATCGGCGAAAAGCTGCTGCGTGATTTTGCGGCAAAGTGCACCGACGTTGCCAATCTGGACAAGGAGCCCAAGCTGGAAGGCAGAAATATGTCTATCTTCCTGTCTCCCAAGTCTCAGAATCAGCTGAAGAAGGAACAGAAGGCTAAGAAGCAGGCTGCTGAAAAGGCTGCAGCCGAACAGGACGCATAATAATCGGTCTATGACCAAGGAAGGAGAACAATCAACATGCCTAAGATGAAGACTCACTCCGGTGCTAAGAAGAGATTCTCTCTGACTAAGTCCGGTAAGGTAAAGCGCTCTCACGCTAACAAGAGACACATCCTGACCAAGAAGGATACCAAGCGTTGCCGCAGACTGCGTGACGGTGCATATGCAGACGTTACCAACGAAGCAACCATTAAGAAACTGATTCCCTACAAATAATCGAGGAGGACTTTAAGATATGGCAAGAGTTAAGGGCGCAATGATGACCCGTAAGAGAAGAAATAAAGTCCTGGGTCTGGCTAAGGGCTACTGGGGCAACAAGTCTCGCCACTTCAAGATGGCTAAGGAACAGGTAATGAAGTCCGGCCGTTACGCATACGTTGGCCGCAAGCAGAAGAAGAGAGATTACCGCAAGCTGTGGATCACTCGTATCTCCGCTGCAGCTAAGGCAAACGGCATGAACTACTCCACCTTCATGCACGGTCTGAAGCTGGCTGGTATCGACATGAATCGCAAGATGCTGTCCGAAACCGCTATCCACGATCCCGCAGCATTCACCGCTCTGTGCGAAGCTGCTAAGGCTGCTCTGAACTAATTTCAGATATACACAAAAATACCGAACTTCACCTAAGGGAAAAGTTCGGTATTTTTTTATTTCCTTGTTTTTTTGCGGCGGACCAAACGGAGGATCCGCTTGCGATTGTACCGCTGCACGATCACAAACAGGCTGTCAAATACGGCGGCTGCCAAAGAGGTCAGGAGAAATATCGGGAAGGCGCCAAAGGGGATCGCGAATAACAGCGGCACAAAGCTGAGGATCACGATGATCTCATGCACGAGCTCTGCTTGGCACATGGCTCCCGCAATCTCGTCAAAGCTGTGCTCCTTGTGAGAGAATAGGGAAGGGTCATAGCTTGGCAGCTTCTCTTTCCACGACTTAACATTCCACTTCTCATAGACCCTGTCTTCACACGCTCGTGTTTGAAACCACCTGGCGGAAGGGTCGATTTGATTTTGAAAAATCAGATCCACAGCAGTCCCGACGGTTAGGCGCATAATGAAATGATATGCGGTCGTACCGAAGGTAATGGCACAGGGGAGCAGTGCAGGGTGGGGATGAGCTGCATAGAACCCCATGAAGAGCATGGAGCCTATAGTGAAAAATGCCGTGAGGGCATACATGGTTTGCTTCATGTTATTTTTCATCTATGGGAATTTGAATAACTTCCTTTTTACTGCGGATACCGTAGAGAATGGTATTTTGGGTGCCGCCCTTGGTGCCGTTATAGGCTGCCAAAAGGACACTGCAGTTATCCACCATGTAGCGGTTCCGCTTGTTCATGCAGTCCTTGGTGTAGCTTTTGCTGACCACGGTGATGTAGTCGCTGCCTGTGTAAATGCGCTGCCAGCGTGATTTTTCGGGCTCCTTCCAGTGGTCGGCCTGTCCCGCAAAGGGAACCGCTGCTTCCAAGGTCACGTCCTTCTTGACCTTCTTCAGCTCCAGCACCGCCTCGCCGAAATACATATCGCAGCCGTTTGCCATGCCGCAGATATAGTGGCGGACACCGGAATCGTAAATGGCATCGATGGCATCGTAGATCTGTTTCTTCAGTTGTACACAGCGGGGATCCTGCTCATTGAAGCCCCAGGGGAGCTTGGCAGCGCGGTGTCCCGTGAAGCTGCAGGCGGGTTTCTTGTCTGCCATGGCGCACACCTCAGGTCGTAGAATTTTGATTCTATTATATATGCATTTTTCCGATATTGCAATTTTTATTTCATGGGGTATAATACAAGCATAACAACCTTATATCGTTGTCTTCGGGGCGGGGCGTAATTCCCCACCGGCGGTATAGTCCGCGAGCCTGTTAGGGCATGAATCGGTGAAATTCCGATACCGACAGTATAGTCTGGATGAGAGAAGATTGCATCGCAAAAGATATGTGTGCGTCCGTTAGGCAATGGTCTGATGGGCGTTTTTTATTTTATTTTACGAGGTGCAAAACAATGAGTAAACTGATTGAATCCGCAAAAGAGAATCTGTCCTTTTTGGCAGTATGCCTGTTGGTATTTTTGGGACTGTATCTGGTGGCCTTCCTGTTTGAAAAGTATGTGCTGAAAACCGTTAAGCAAGTTACGCCCGCTCGCCGTATTGCGTATATTGCTATGTTCTCCGTCATT
Source organism: Oscillospiraceae bacterium (assembly GCA_017415945.1). Next base: position 5,257 of record JAFQDR010000013.1, on the reverse strand, counting down.
GCGGCGGTACTGATGTTCTTTGAGATCCCTCTGTTCTTCGCTCCCAGCTTCTATGAAATTGACTTCAGTGAAGTGCCTGTCATGATCTGTACCTTCTTCCTGGGACCCGTAGCGGGTGTCACCACCGAACTGGCTAAGGTCATTCTCAAGCTCCTGCTGAAGGGTACCACCACTGCCTTTGTGGGCGACTTTGCAAACTTTGTTGTGGGCTGCAGCTTCGTCCTCCCCGCATCCATCTTCTACCATGTGCGCAAGTGTAAGGGCTCTGCCATCGGCGGCATGGCGCTGGGTACCCTGTGCATGACTGTTTTCGGCAGTATGTTCAATGCTTACTACCTGATCCCCAAGTTCGCACAGCTGTTCGGTATGCCTTTGGAAGCCATCGTAGGCATGGGCACTGCCATCAACTCTTCTGTAACAAGCGTAGGTACACTGGTTATGTTCTGTGTCGTGCCCTTTAATCTGCTGAAGGGTGTATTGGTGTCGGTCATTACATACCTGTTGTACAAGCGCGTAGAACGGCTCCTGCTGGACAGACATCATTAAAAAGTCAAAGCTCCTTCCCAAAACGGGAGGGAGCTTTTTCGTGTCTTACACAATGGTGCCGCCACCGATGACGGTGTCGCCGTCATAGAGAACCACTGCCTGACCCTTTGAGATGGCGCGGACGGGGCTTTCAAATACAATGTGTACAGTGTCGGGGCCTGTGGGGGTGACCACAGCAGGCTGTTCTGCGTGCTTGTAGCGTACTCTGGCGCTGCAGCGGATAGAGGAATCGGGACGATCGAATGCGATCCAGTTGAAATCCTTTGCGTCCAGCTCTGTGGTGAACAGCTCCTCATTGGAGCAGAGGATGACACGGTTTCCGTCTACGTCCTTTTCTTTCACATACATAGGGGCGGGGAGGGCAAGACCCAGACCCTTGCGCTGCCCGACGGTATAGCGGAGCAGACCCTTGTGGGTTCCCAGCTTTTTGCCGCTGCAGTCCACAAAATCACCCTCGGGGAAGCATTTGCCTGTGCAACGCTCAATGAAGCCCACGTAATCCCCATCGGGAACGAAGCAGATGTCCTGACTGTCACGTTTGCGGGCGTTGAGGAAACCTTGCTCCTCGGCGATCCGGCGGGCCTCCGCCTTGCTCATGGAGCCGAGAGGGAAGAGGGTGCGGGCCAGCTGTTCCTGGGTGAGATTATACAGGAAATAGGATTGATCCTTGCTGTGGTCAAGCCCCTTCTTCAGCAGCCACCGTCCGTTTTCATAGGCGATTTGCGCGTAATGCCCCGTAACAACATAGTCAATGCCCATCTCGTCCATGATTTCAAAGACCTTACCGAACTTCATGTGCTTGTTGCAGTCAATGCAGGGGTTTGGGGTTGCACCTTCCTCATAGGTACGGATGAAGCGGTCAATGACACAGCTGCGAAACTCCTGCTGCAGATTAAATACACGGAAGGGGATCCCCAGCAGCTCGGCCACACGGCGGGCATCCTCCGCGTCATTGTTGGGGGTATAGTCAACGCTGTATTCGTGGTCATACAGCCGCATGGTCATACCCAGACAGTCATATCCGTTTTTTAACGTGAGGTATGCGGCAACGGAGGAGTCTACCCCGCCGCTCATACCGATCATGGCTTTTTTCATGGTCGTACCTCGTTTCGTTGGTTTGGTTTATTATAATATACAATGACCTTGATGACAAGTTGAAGGATTTTCCGTCAGCGGATTTTCCAATAGCGTGACCTTGCGATTGGTAGCATCCAATTGTATTTGACAGCCAATGGGCATGGTAAACATGGGGTGGGTGTGGCAGCAATCAAACTCCGCAAGGAAGGGGATGCTGCATTGTCCCATTACCTCCATGAGAATCTCATAAGGCCTTCTGCCGGTTCCGTTGTCGTCAAATTGCTCGTGCTTTCCCAGAATAATGCCGCCGATTTTATCAAATACCCCCGCTAATTTCAGCAGAGAAAAGGAGCGTTCGATGGTAGCTGCATCCTTTAGGGAGTCTTCAAGCAGCAGAATATCACCCTGCTTGATTTCGGGCATATACTCCGTGCCGAAGATGCCCTGCATGGTGTTGAGATTTCCTCCGATCAATCTGCCTTCGCAAGCTCCGGGGCATACGGTTATCCATTGGTTGATGTATTCTGTTTTGCTGCGATCCTGTTCGTTCCAGCTGATAAATTCGTCCGTCCATACAGCGGGTATTTTGTATTCATAAGGAAGCTGTAATTTGTCCAATAGGATGGATTTGAAAGACTCAAATGTTCGATCCACAAAGGGAGGAAACTCGCCAAAGGAAGAGGCCAGCGCGGGGCCATAAAACGTGACGAGACCTGTTCTTGCATAGATCCCCAGCAGTAGGGCAGTAGTATCGGAATACCCGATGATGACCTTGGGGTGTTGCCGCAAATAGTCATAATCAATATAGGGCAGTATGGAATTGGAGTTATTGCCGCCGATGGAAGCCATTAAGATCCGGACTTCATCATTGTACAGCAGCTGATTAAATTCACGGGCTCGCTCTTGGATGCTTCCCGAACGGTAGCCGTCCTGCTTGCCGAAAAGCGATCCGTCAATGACTCGAAGACCCTTTGACTCCAAATATGCTTTCCCACGTTGATAGCGTGTGGGGACAGTAGCCGAAATAGGGGAGGATGAGGAGAAGACTCCGATTGTGATGTTTTCTTTCAGTTTTGCTGCTTTCATATACCGTCACTCCTTTTCGTACCATACTATCACAGGGAGAAAATGAAAACAAGAACAGCCACAGCGAATTTGCTGTGGCTGTTGCGATACAGATGTGATGCAATTACAGAACCTTTGCAAGGAAATCCTTGGTACGGGGCTGCTTGGGGTTGGTGAAGATCTCGGCAGGGGTGCCTTCTTCCACGATTTTGCCGTCTGCCATGAAGATGACACGGTCGGCAACTTCCTTTGCAAAACCCATTTCGTGGGTGACCAGTACCATGGTCATACCTTCTTTTGCAAGGCCCTTCATAACGTCCAGAACTTCGCCGACCATTTCGGGGTCCAGTGCGGAGGTAGGTTCGTCAAAGAGCATGACCTCGGGTTCCATGCACAGTGCGCGGACAATGGCCACACGCTGCTTCTGACCACCGGACAGCTGGCTGGGATATGCGTTGGCACGGTCGCCCAGACCAACACGGTTCAGCAGAGACATTGCCATAGCTTCCGCTTCTTCCTTGCTTTTGCCGTGGAGCTTCATGGGAGCCAGCGTCATATTCTTGAGAATGGTCATGTGGGGGAACAGGTTAAAGTGCTGGAATACCATGCCCATCTTCTGACGGTGCAGATTGATGTTGGCCTTCTTTGCGGTGATGTCTACGCCTTCAAAGAAGATGCTGCCGCTTGTGGGCTTTTCCAGCAGATTCAGGCAGCGCAGGAAGGTAGACTTACCGGAGCCGGAGGGACCGATGATGCACACAACTTCACCCTTTTCGATGGAAGCGGTGACGCCGTCCAAAGCGTGAATGGTACCCTGATTATAATGCTTTTCTACATTGATGGCTTTGATAATGGGATTAGCGCTCACTGTTTCTCAGTCTCCTTTCCAGTCTGCCTACCAAATAGGTAAAGAACATGACCATGATCAGATAGATGATTGCGGTGACCAGCAGGGGGAACAAGTAGTCGTAGCTGTTGCCGCCGACGATGTTGCCTGCGTAGGTCAGGTCGGTCAGACCGATGTAGCCCGCAACGGAGGTTTCCTTCAGCAGAACGATGAATTCGTTTGCCAGAGTGGGCAGTACGTTCTTGAACGCCTGAGGCAGAATGATATGCTGCATGGTGGGAACATAGCCGAAGCCCAAGCTGCGGCCTGCTTCCATCTGACCTGCATCAACGGACATAATGCCGCCGCGGATAATTTCCGCAACGTATGCACCGGAGTTGATGCCGAAGGACAATGCACCGATCATCAGCTTATTTCTGCTGGTGGCGAAAATGACGAAGTTCATAATCATAACCTGCACGATAACGGGGGTGCCGCGGATCACGGTCAGGTAGATCTGACAAACAGCGTTTGCGATCTTGAGAAGGACCTTGGGTGCGCCCTTCATTTCTTCGCCGTTTTTGTCCCAGGTAACACGGATCATTGCCACAACAACGCCGATCACAATGCCGATCATCAGTGCAAAGAAGGTGAGGATCAGGGTGTTTTTCAGACCTTCGATGTACATTTCATAGCGGTTGTCGAAGATCAAGCTCTTATAAAATCTGTAAAACAGGTCTTCCAGACCTTCGGGTAGGTTCAGCATCCATTCGGGTGCGACCTGCGGCCAGAGCTGACCGGGTGTGGCTCTGTTCATGTTTACACTCCTTCAATAAATTGTGAAACAAGGGGCTCAAAATTTGAGCCCCTTGCGGATCATGTCATTACAACTTTGTGTTTGCTGTGATTATGCAGCGGGGATGTACTTTTCTACGATAGCAGCTACGGTGCCGTCAGCAATCAGTTCTTCCAGAGCGCCGTTGATAGCTGCGTACAGCTCGGGGTTGTCCTTGGAAACGGATGCTGCGTATTCTTCCAGAGCGTAAGCGGTATCCAGAATCTTCAGACCTTCGTTTTCAGCAACGAATGCCTTAGCGGGTTCGTTGTCGATAACAACGCAGTCAACCTTGCCTGCTACCAGAGACTGAACAGCGTCAGCACCCTTGGAGTAACGGTCGATGGTTGCCAGACCTGCGTCTTCCAGATCCCAAGTGGTGTACAGGTCGCCGGTGGTGTTACGCTGAACACCGATGGTGTGCATTGCGCCTTCTGCAAACAGATCGTCAACGGAAGCGATTGCGCTGTCTTCCTTTACGATAACGACCTGAACGCCGGTTGCGTAGGAAACGGTGAAGTCGATGATTTCCTTACGTTCTTCGGTAACGGTCATGCCGCCGAAGCCAACGTCGGACTTACCGGACTTAACGGATTCGTTGATAGCGTCAAATTCCATGTCTTCGATTACAACTTCCAGACCCAGCTTTTCGCCGATTGCACGAGCGATATCCATGTCGATACCGACAGCTTCGGTGCCTTCGTAGTATTCATAGGGAGGGAAAGCAACGTTGGTAGCAACGTACAGCTTGCCTTCTACTGCGGTGGTGAAGCCTGCATCTGCGGAGTCGTTGTTTGCAGCATCATCGTTGCCGCCGCAAGCGACCAGTGCGAAGCACATGACCAGTGCCAGGATCATAGCGATAATCTTCTTCATTTTAGTATCCTCCAAAATAAACGATTATTTTT
>JAFQDR010000093.1 GCA_017415945.1 Oscillospiraceae bacterium | reverse complement strand
TCAAAATGAAACCTTGGTTTCATTTTGAAAAGGAGAAGCAGCGGAATGAGTGCTCTCCGCTCACACTTGAGCGGAAAGCGATATGGAGCTTGCTTCGACGCCATGCCGGCGCGAAAAATAGATTTGACTTTGTTTCGTCCTCACGGACGAAATTCTGCGAAGCATTTTTTGACAGTCTGTAGTACACTGCAATCATTTTGATTGTGGTGTACTTTTTATTATGTTACAATGGTTACATAATAGTATGGGAGGTGTTTTCTATGATTGTACGTCACAGCTTGGAAACCGCCGGAAAGGTTCCGGCAAAATAAACATTTTACCGGAGGTCTTATGACCAAAAAAGAATTCAAAGAAGCCATGCTCCGCGGTCTCGGCAGATGTGTGATTGCTGTGCAAAACGAGCCCGAGAAATATCGTGACATGGTTTTGTGGGCATGCAAGCGAAATTTCGCCTATGATGCCCAAATTGAGGGAACACGGTCGTGGTATGTGTATACCATGGTCAATTGCTATGCCGACAAAGGGCCCTTCATCGATGCTGCGGCAAATGCCTTAAAAAAATACCGCTCCAACGGTGGGTGGGATCTGCTGCACTTGAGTGAGCTGCTGATGTTCTTCGCTATGGACGGCAATGCATCCGCCCGCATGGCGGTAGAGGAAAAATATCAAGAGCTCTTCTCCGCACTGCTTGGACAGAAACGCAAATCCAACAGAGTGTTTCACGAGCTTGCGGATTTGGAGCAGCTGGGCTTGGTGCTGTCCGTTGACAGAGCCTCCTTTCTCCCCATCGCCAAGGATTTCGGCAGACTGTACCGGGAGAAGGGCTATCTGTGTGATGGGGATTTCGAATGGTTTTTCTCCTCCAAAGGCAGTCGGTATCAAAAGACCTTGGAGCGCGCTGCCCAAAAGGATGAGGATCTTGCCTGCTTTCTGGAAAGAGAACAAGCCAATCTCCATGCCCGTGAAAAGCGGTTGGAACAGCGCAAGGCTGAGTTCCCCGATACCTTGACGGGTGTCTTACTGTCTCGATGGCTGCTGAAAAAAGCGGATGAAGAAACGGTGAATCAATACGCCCTCGCCTACCGTGAGCAGTCTGACCCCAAGCGCCGTGCCGAGGCATTGGCGGCCTTTTCCGTTCGTCCCTATCCTGACGACCCGCAGCCCATTTTGGAAGATACCCAATCCCATTGCGAGGCGATGCAAACAGCCGCATGGAGGGCATTGGAGCCCATCCGTCATCCCGCTGTACGAGAGTTTGCACTGCATAACGTACGCAGCGGAATCCGCTCCTCGGAGAATTTCGCCCTGCTGACGACCAACTATCAGCCCCAAGACGGAGGCTTATTGGCGTCGCTCCTGTGGGAAATGATCGCGCAGAAGGATTGGGATGCTGTCCACGCAGCAGGCATGGACATTTTCCGTGCATTCTACAAAGACAGCGGCATCCCCCACCCGAAGCATCTGCTGCCCATCCTGTATACATATACCCCCTGCTCCTATTGCCGTGAATCCGCGCTGGAGTATCTGTCCAAGCACAGGATGCTGACGAAAGAAATTTTGGAAGAGTGTCTGTTTGATAGTAACGAGGATATCCGCAATGTGGCAAAGAAACGATTGAAACGAGGTGATTCGCTTGCTCCATAACAGCATCGTGGAACAAATGATCTGCAGCAGAGATTTCCCCTATTTGCAGCCTTATTTCTATAACCACCCCTATGCCCTCCGCTGTGAGCTGGGTATGGGTGACACCCATGAGGATTACATCGCAAACGCAAAGAGACGCGCCTTGGAGATCTATCGCATTCTGTTCCCCGCAGGTGCAGATGCCATGATGTTCAACCATTGGCTGTATGACTACTGCGACAGCGGCGATGTGGAACAGAAGCAGTTGGAAGCCGATGAAAGCATGGAGGATGCAATCGAATACCGTTTGAAATGCGAAGCAGATAAGCTGCGCTTTCTTCCGGAACAGCAGTTCAAATATCGCCATATCACGGTTCGGGATTTGGAAACCTACGACGGCCCCTGTTTCGATGAACATGAAAAGCGAAACCGTGTCGTCTGCTATTCCGACGGCATCGGTTTTGACTATGAAAGGCTCATTGCCCGAGAAATTGAATGGGAGGGCCACGGAGTCAGCTTCGTCTCCTTTGAAAACGAATGCATCTTCTCCGTTTACGATGACCGCGGCTGCGACATTGTATTCATGACCCATGAAAAGCTGCGGGATTTTTACCCACAGCTGCAGCCCTACTTCCTGCCATACGACACGGAAGAAATGGAAAAACGATTCAACCAACAATAAAATCAGCCACGACAGCTCAAACAGGGCCGTCGTGGCTTTTTCAATCTGATATTCTTTCGATTTCGGGAATTTCAAACTTCACATTAAGAGACATGAGTTTGCTGCGGGAATCGATACATTCGATTTCCAATAAAAACTTACCGTCTTCTAAACGGGTAATGCTGTCTCCCAACCAGTATACATTTCGAAAGGCATCAAGTGTAATCGGTTTTACTCCATTCATGTTCATATCCGTAATACGATGGTTATATAAGGAGATCTTTTTCATGCTTGTGTCGAATATGGCGTTTTCACTATCCAGCAAAAATGACAAGCAATTTCTTTTGGGATGCTTCTCTTTCCAATCGGGTACCAATTCCATTTCACAAACAGAAAGAATTTTTGCATCATGCAAGCCACGCTTCCAATACCAATCGGGAAGCTGCGCATAATATTCTGTGCCTTTTTTGCTCATGAAAACACCTCTTTTTTCGTCCAGCCCAGCTGCGGATACAATGCTTCAAACTCCGCAATCAAGCACGCTCCGAATATCCACACCTCCTGCCGCCAGGGATGCCCCAGATAGCCAAAGCGAAACTGCTCATCAATAAAGAAATAATAGTCTCCGTCGGGATAATATTCGGGATAGGTGAAGAAGGCATCTTTTCGCCAAGCTTCAAAATTTTCGGTGGGGTCTACAAGGTAGCAATCGTGCTGCCAATCCAGTGCATACAGCTTCTCGCCCGTATGCAGACAGCGGATCATCGCAGCTGTAATCGCCTCCTCATCCATCCGATCCCATGTGTCACGAATATCAAACACCACGTGAGGTACAGGAATCTCAAAGGGTACAACCGCAGGGTCAATGCTTGGGTTAAAGTGCAGGGTATCATACACCCAATCCCAAACCGCCTTATATTGCACATCGTTCAAAACCACGTCGGCACCTCCTTTTCCTTCATTGTATCATGCCGACTGTGTTTGACATAGGAAAAAAATCTGCGAAAACGCTCCAACCAACTGCACAGGTGCGGGCGGATACTATCCGCCCCTACGGGATGGTACGCCGAACGCACTGCACAAAAGCGTTACCGTGCAGCATCGGATTGTTTCTTGCACTTGGGATACGAAGTGAAAAACAGGCCGTGTCGGTTGCAGTACCAATACAACCGGCCTCTGCCCCGCAGCTGCAGTCGGGTTTCGGCGTTACTCTCGGGGTAGCGCTTCACCAGCTGCATACGGTCGGTGGTCACATAGGCAACAAAGGAAATAAAATGCTGCTTGGTCATGGGGTGATGCACCGTGATAAAATGCTCATCCTCCACAGACTCTATGGTGACGGAATGGTCGTTGTCCGCCTCCTCCGCCTCCAAGGCGGGCAGGGTAATGCCGCAGCAGCTCATAAGGGATTCCCCCATGCTGTGGAGGATATTGCCGCACAGGGGGCACACATAGAACTTGGAGCGCAGCAGATTGGCTGACACATTTCGATTTGTGATTTGCTCCCCGTTCATCAGCTCAATAACAGAGATATTCAGTGCCTTTGCCAAGGGCTCCAGCAGGGAAATATCCGGCAGCCCTTTCCCGGTCTCCCACTTGGAGACAGTCTTTGCACTGACACCGATTTTGTCTGCCAGCTCCGCTTGGGTCAATTTTCCTTTCTCACGCAGCTGCTTAACAGCTGCGCCCGTTACATATGGATTCATGGTCTGCACTTCCTTTCGGACAACAGCCTATCACAGACTCCCGCCACAGGCAACCTACGCTTCGGAGACACCTGTTAAGGCTTCCAATGCCGCATAATATCGCTCGCCAAATTCATACAGAGACTTGGCATTCAAATGCAGCTTGTCGGGATTGGCAGTCAGCCCTTCCGCAGACACAAAGCCCACCATGGGCTCCGTCTCCGCAATTTGCCGCAGGGCTGCGTTTACTGTGGGGTAAGCTGCCACGTCTTCCGATTCCAAGGTGCAGTCTGCCAGAAAATCCCCCAGACCGCCCACCAGAAAGGGCATCCGCTCCCCATCCAAATCTCGGCGCAGTCCATGCAAAATGGGCAGAAATCGTTCTCCGTAGGTCTCCGCCAGTCCCGCAGGGCAGTCGGATTCCCCTTGATGCCACAGGACGCCCTTCAGCGCCCCGCTTCGCATGGCAATACGGGTCTGTGACACCGCGTGGTCATACAATACGCCCCCCGGCTGCCACTGCTCCAAAGTGGTGCCCCCATCGGCACAGCACACCAGCCCCACGTCCACACCATGGGCCTTGGCATAGCACTCGGCAAACCGCTCCCCGAGGCTTACCCCGGAAAAGGCGCGGTCGGGGTTGATGGGGCGGAACATCTTCTGCCAGCGCCCACCACGCAGGGTATAAATGCGGTCGGTGTCCACAGGGATGGCTTCACGGAGGAAGCCCCGCCCCGCCATATTGGATTGTCCGATCAGCAAAAATATATGCATCATGGAGATTCCTCCTTCATCATTTCACGCAATCGCTCTTCAAACCCACCTATTTCCTCAGGTGTCGGAAAATCCGATATGCGGCAAGCCCCGGCCCACTGCACATCTCCGACCCCAACGAACAGGATCCTTCGTTCCGCTTCCTTGGCCCATGCCAAATCACGGGCCATATAGGGACAGTCCACTGCATCCTCGGTGATCACCGCAACCACCGCATCCGCCTCACAAATGAAGCGGTGTGCCTGTGCCTCGGGATCATCGCCGTAGGGAAGCATACACTCGCACATGAGGGCATAGCCATTGCGGATCAGGGCTTCCATCACCTGCAGCACCGCCTCGCAGTTTCTGCCGCTGTATGTCAAATAGACCGAATGCATACCAATCCCCTCCTTTTTCTCCATCATATCACAAAACCACATATACAAACAGAGAAAATTGGGATATAATGGCAGTATCATGCAGAAAAGAAGGCGAAAGCGAATGACCGATATTTGTGTATTCGATTTGGACGGCACCTTGGTGGACTCCATGCCCCGCTATGCCGCAGGGATCCTGAGCGTTCTGGAGGACGAGGGCATCCCCTACTCCCCCGACCTCATCGGAGTGCTGACCCCTCTGGGCTATACAAAAAGCGCGGAGCTCTACCAAACTATGGGTGTCCACGGCACCGTGGAGGAGATCGTCCGCCGCATTGAAAATAAACTGGTAGAGCAGTATGCCAACTATATCCCGCTGAAGGAGGGAGTTGGAGACTACCTCCGCAAGCGGAAGGCCGAGGGCGCCAAGCTCTATGTGCTCACCGCCAGCCCCCACATTGTCACGGATGTGTGCCTCAAGCACAATGGGGTTTATGACCTGTTTGACGCTGTCTGGTCCGTGGAGGACTACGGCATCGCCAAGGGAGATGTGCGAGTGTATGAAGCCGTGGCGGAGCGCATCGGCTGCCGCACGGAGGACATCAGCTTTTTTGACGACAATGTGACCGCCCTTTCCACAGGGAAGCGTGCGGGCTGCTATACCATCGCCGTGTACGACCGCCACAGCGAGGAGGCCTTCACCGCATTGTGCAAGCATGGTGACATGAGCATCCGCAGCTTTGCGGAATTGGTATAAAGCAACACCGTTGTAGGGCGGGGGCTTGCTCCCGCCCTACGTTACATTTCCTAAATTTAAAAATTCGCCCTCTGTTGAGGGCGATTTTTTTATACCAGATATTTCTTAATAATGGGCAGCTTGTTGAGAATATAGGACATACAATAGGACACCACGAACACCACCACCGCCACAACGGGCATGGCCTTGGCAGTATCAAAGGACAGGGTGTTCAGCAGGAAGTTTTTGTCCAGCAGATCCAGCACAAAGGGATGGAGCAAATACACACCGAAGCTGCATTTGGAGGCTGTACCAATGAGCGTTTCCACAGTACCGCTGACGGACAGTCCCCCAAACAGATCACGGAACACACAGAACACCAGCACCGTTTCCAGCATGACATTCAAAGAGCTGTATTCGTAAAATGTGAAGTCGTTGTGCCCCATGCGGTGGGTCAGGTAGCTGCTCAGCCACACGGTCAGCACAAAGCCCACAACACCCAGTGCATAAATGGGCACCCGCCACAGGCCAAGCCGCTTTTCCGACAGCCAATGGCCCAGCACAAAGTAGAACAGATATCCAAACGAAATGCCGAACAGGGGCTTGATCTCCAGCATAGCGGCTTGGACGTCGGGGTAAATATAGCCCATGGCAGCCATAACCGTAGGCAGCAAAATCGAGAGCACAAAGGTCAGTACCAGAAAATATCGGGTCAGCCGTTCCGACCGTACAATGGGTTCCAGCACAGGTACCATAGCGTACAGCCCCACCAGCATAATCAGATACCACAGGTGATAGTGCCCCCGCATCAGATGCTTGATCAGTGCCGCCCCGCTCAAGGGGTATTGCATGCCGTTGCACCATTGATATTCAAACACATACAGCACAGACCACACCGCAAAGGCAATGACAATGCGAAGAATGTATTTGCCCCAGAGCTTTTCCACAGGGATGGGCTTGCTGAGAAACAGTGCACCGCTGAGCATAATGAACATAGGCACCGTCCAGCGGACCATGCCGTCATACAGATTAAAAATATTCCATTCCGAGCTGCCGTACGCCACGCTGCCGAATTTGGATGCCGCCGTATGGAGCACCACTACAAAGAAGGCCGCGGCGATCCGCAGCAGATCAAAATACAGCACGCGCTGTTTCTTCGATGCCATAGGGAACCTCACGAAATTTTTTCTCATTGTACCATATTTTTTCTATGGTGACAAATGAAATTCCCCACGCCTATTCCACATACTAAGCGCGGAAAGGAGTGAGCCTATGCCAAACGACCATAAGGAACGAAAGGACTATGCAGAGACCCTGTATGAGCCCGCCATTGAGGACAGCAAGTGCTTTATTCAGGACAAGAAGCCCCCCGTGGTCACAAGCTATGACGATCGCTGGAAGGGACAAACAGGGGGACGATCTGTGCCCCGGTCCTCCAAGGCTCCCGACGGTGTATCGGGCAGCTGGAAGTAACATTCAGCCTATCTTTCTTTCGAATGGGACGAGCTTGCTCGTCCCGCTTTTTCGTTCTCGTTTCAAATGAAAAGTGCCGAGCAAGCTCGGCACCTTGTTTAATCCTTTAGTCTTCGCTCTGACGCCCGGGGTACAGCTGCAGCACATTATCCTTGGGCTCCGCACGGCTGATGTTTACATTAAACAGTGACCCGTCGGACACCGTGATCCGATAGCCGGTTTCTGTCCGCTCAATGTCATATACATCCAGCTCATCGCTGTCGTTCAGCAGATCAAACAGAATGTCGGAAAAATAATGAAGTGTCATGGACTCCCCCCTCATGTATAAACGTACAGTCGTAGGGAGAATCGAGGACGACACTCCCTACGGCAAAAATGAACCATCTACGAACAAATAATATGATTTCAACCGTATGATACTCTATCTATAGAATGCGTCGAAATCATAAAATATGCAAGCAGAATCTCGACAAAACAGACTGTCAAAAAATGCTTCGCAGAATTTCGTCCGTAAGGACGAAACAAAGTCAAATCTATTTTTCGCGCCGGCATGTACGAAGCGAAAAATACAAATAGGTCTGCAAGTGTGGAATTTGTTCGCAGAATGCGGACAAAT
>JAFQDR010000092.1 GCA_017415945.1 Oscillospiraceae bacterium | reverse complement strand
GCACCGAGGCAGATACCCACACCGTATAGTCCATACGGGAATGAAAAAAGTCCGTCAATACAGGCGGACAGTTCAAAGGATGGATAGGTGGGTGAGCCGATCTGACCGGCTGCCTGCCACACTTTGTAGTTCCGTATGAGCTGGGAGATAAAACCTCCTGCATACAGTACCAGGGCAAGCGCGGGCAAAGCAAAAATCAGCTTCCACCATTGCTTTTTCATGACGCACCACCTCCAAACGGAATCTTGAACAGCTCGGCTGTCTTACGTGAATCAATGGTGCGGATCGCAGCTTTGTCTCCATAATAACGCTTGAGGAGATCCGCTTGAAAGTCAAAGCAAAGAATGATGAGATGCAGAAGTTTTTGTTCTGCACCAATCTTCAGATTCCGGATCCGCTTGAGATCCATGTCGCACGCAAACAGAACCGCTGTTTTATCATCAGCATATCCGTCACAATCCAGAGAGTTCGGACATGGCTGCAGATTCATCTTCTGGAGAACCGAATACTTCAGACGCTGCATGGAATCAGTCAGGAAATTCATGCGGAGAAGAAAATCGCCTTCCGTTGTGATCGGGATATAGCACATAGAATCCGTCATCTCATCAATGCGGAAATACTGATCCTGTTTTCCTCCTTCACTCTTCATCATTGACAGAGCAAGATCCAGATCATGACCCATCATAATCTGTTTGACTTTGCTGTTCAGCTTGGATCCGATCAGATTAACGGCCCGATCTTCCGATGCTTTCTCCCATTTGTTCAGACCTGCACCCATATTGTACAGAAGATAATCTCCTGTATGACACCGCAATAATCCATTAAATCTGGTGTTGTTGATCTTGATCCCATCTTCACCGATATCCTTCACCTCATAAGAAGTGTAATACCTCGGCTGTGAAGACTGTGAGGAGTCTGCGATGGGAGCATACAGCTTGGGCTTATCGTCCGAAAAAATGTTGATACCGTTTCTATACAGCATCGTAATGACTTCTGAAGAATGCATATTACGCCGACGATGAATTAAATCCAGCCGTACCTTATTCGCTTTATTTCCGACTGCGAAAAAGTCTGCGAATCGGTTGGGGTATGTACGGGCAAGATAGTGTTTGCCCTGGGGCTTTAACCTGTATCCCTCCAGATCGTTCTTACTGCAATATATAAGCATATTGTCCTGCATCAGATCGTACAGACAGTTTTGAATATACTTTGGAGAGCGATCCAATCGACTGAGTGCGAAGGGTGATATCTCTCCCGATAAGGCTGCGAGATGAAGTATTTCGTCCGTCAGCCGGGTAATATCCGAGGCTTTTTCCATATCATATCCTTTCTCATTTTTGTACCAATAGACTCTTAATCCGGTTCGAATTTCATGCTTCAGGCTAAACTTATCATATTATATATAGCAATGTCTGAAACTGAACCAACCGATTTTTCAGGTATTTTCCAGACGAAAATCCTTACCTTTCTGTGAATTTCAGAACCTATCGGATATGGTGATCTCCGTTCTGCAGTTATCCCTGAAACGTGAGGAATGAAGAACCTCGCAGCATCCCATATTATCGTCATGCAGGAAATACAGGGCAAGAATATCTATGATCTTTTTGACCTCGATGTTATCATAATCCCGAACCATCCTCGCCGGTGTGTTCTGCGGATAGCAATGGTATATGGATATTCGTGCGGAATCGAATTTGTGTGGCGGGTGTTCTTCATGATATTTTTGCAGACACCACATCAGCGGATCTGTGATGAAGGCACAATTCGCATTATCCGGCTTTTTCAACGGGAGTGTGGGGAGTGTGATATGAACGACTCCATCGCGTTCATCCACATAAATATCGTGGATATTGCAAGTTTGCACAATCAATGCTTCCTTATCCACAATAGATGTCTGGAGCAAAAGCCGTCTTGCATTCCGGCACAGTAATTCAAGGTTCATAGAGGTCGCAAGCAGTTCAGTTTCCAGAGCTGCAGGGTTCACGCCAACCCTATCGCTGGCTCGTTCAAAACCCTTCATTATGTGGTCGGCGCGACGGCTGTATGCATGAAGTTTTTTCTGAAGATCGGACATAGCTATACTTCCTTTCGTTTGTAGTAAGTTGTTCTTCCACCGGGGGCTGTGATACAGTACGCGGTTATATTGGGAATGTTTATTTGAGGAATCTGATCGATGTTCTCAATGGCAACAAGCCGTTTTGGGGGATTATCGCATTCGGGTACCGATTTACTGATGACATATTCCTGACCAACGGGAATGTAGATAATCTCATAATCCGCACCGTCAGCAAAGAAACAGACGATTGCGGGATATTCACCGGGGGTAAAGTAATCGGTACGAGGAAGAAAATCATCGAATACCCACATGGCTTCCTCTACACCCTCGCGCTTGTTTTCCAGCGCCTTTTCGCTCAGTGCCACATATTCCATACTGCGAATCAATCTGTTTTCCCGCTGAAGTTGGGTGATTAACGTATTGAGTACCGACGGTCCCAGTTTGGTCAAACTGAGAAGCTGCTGAAATGGCAATGCTCCGGCGATGTCAAGAAGCTTCAGAATCATTTCTTTATGCAATCTTTGGTTTGATGCTATTCCTTTCAT
>JAFQDR010000091.1 GCA_017415945.1 Oscillospiraceae bacterium | reverse complement strand
GAATTGCATCATTCGTTTGAACGCTCTCACATCAAACAGAACTGTGTAAATATGAATGCCGAGCAAGTATACAAACCACAGCAGGTACGGAATTAAGAAGTATTCGCAAAACGGGATCATATCATCCAGACCACACTGAATCGGCAAATAGTTGTCCCGAATCCAGAATCGCTCGACTCCATAAAACAGCATACCGAATATCGGCCAAAATATCAGATAATACAGATGGCGATACGGTTCAGAGTGCAAATTATGGAACCGCAGCTTCCTGTAGTCCACAGCCAATTTCATTTCCATAACTTGAGTCTCCAGACATTTCCAAATAGATTATCTCAGCGGCATTATTAGGGGTACAGCGATTCAGAGCCTCCGTGATTCGCTCGCGTTCCAACTTGTTCTGAAGCAGGCGAAGGCAGCCCGATGCCTCATTTCCGATGTCTACCGCACAACCGCGGGAAATAAAAAACTCGGCATTATAGGTTTCACAGCCTGCCACAGCGTTGACAAAAACCATGGGAAGACACTTGACCGCAGCCTCCGTGACACTGATTCCGCCCGGTTTTGTCAGATACAGGTCGGCAGCATCCATGTACAGTGGGATCTGATTGGAGTACCCCACAACATGGATACTGGGATTTGGGGAATATCTGTGGCTCATGTTCTCATAAAGCCTTTCGTTGTTCCCGCAGACCACTGTGATTTCAGTACCATCAGGCAGATCGGTAGTGATATCTCCAACCATTTTTTCCATTGGCCCACAGCCCATACTGCCGCACATGACCAGCAGGTGCAGATGATCCTCCTGAACACCCACCAGCCGCTTGGCTTCTCTTTTTTCAGTCTTCGCATAGAAATCGACTCGAACCGGGATACCTGACGCAATGATCCGATCCCGGGGGATCCCAGCCGCTGCAAATTCCTCCGTGAGGGCGACATCCGGTATGAAGTATCGCTGCAGGTCGCTCTTTTCCACGCTGGGACTGCAAGTATAGTCTGTCGCCACAAAAGCTGTTTGAATCGGCATCGGATTTTGCCGGAGAATATGTGTCAGCATCATTGCAGAGAATGCGTGTGTGCAGATGACAGTATCATATTTGCCCATCACCATGAACTCGCGCAGCCGCTCTGTACCTATCGTTAGAAAGCGATAGCTATAGGAATTCTCGTCAAATACGGACGGATGGATCTCGCTGTAGTGATATCCCTTCTTAAACGCCCACGGCAGGTATCGGTAGGTGAAATTATGCCCTTTGGATACTGCGGTTGCGATTTTATCTGAAATAAAGCCCAGAGCGTCTCGTATGTCACACGGGACACCCTGCAATTCAAATGTTTCCTTGATTGCCGTTGCACAGGAATTATGGCCCTGCCCTGTACTGCAGGATAAAATCAAAACACGTTGCATGGTTCCCTCGCTTAGACTGTGCATCTGACCACTTTGTATGATCAGACGCTATACAAAAACGAAACGACAAATACTGTCATTGGTGCTTATCATAAAGAAAATAATATGAAGAAAAAAGTGGGAAGTTCCTTAAGATTTTATGAAGCTGCCGCAAGGCTTTACACGGAGCAAATCCCGGGATTGCTTTTGGGGGCAATTGCTGATTATTGCGCATTATGGCAGATGTGTTCAGCAATTTCATGAACGAAATATGAATCATGATGTCACGGCTAAAAATGTTCATAATTTGTTGTTGATTCCTTTTGGCGTCATTGCTACAATCTCAGCTGAGATATGGCTTATGAAAAGAATGCCAGGCATTCTTCGGCGAAGGCGGCGTGAAGGCGGTTGAAGTCGAGGCCGGATAAGCAGCAAAATCAGTGAAAGCAGGGCAGACAATGTGCCCTGCTTTTTGTTTGGAACAAGAGATTTCAATCTTAATAAAATCTTCATTTTTATACCACTTTCTTCTTAATATAATCGTTGCTATGATAAAAGCCAAAGGAGGGGTTCCATGTATCACATTCTGATTTGCGATGACGAACAGGATATCGTCAACGCATTAAAAATATATCTGTCCAGTCCGGACTTCAAACTCTACGAGGCGAATACCGGAGTTCAGGCATTGAAAGTGATGGAGGAAGAGGATATCCACCTGATTCTGCTGGATATTATGATGCCGGAGATGGATGGGATCTCCGCTATGGTGAAGATCAGAGAGCAAAGCAATGTACCTATCATCCTGCTGACGGCCAAGAGCGAGGACACGGATAAGATTCTCGGCCTCAATACAGGTGCAGATGACTACATCACCAAACCGTTCAATCCCGTGGAGGTGACGGCCAGAGTGCGTTCCCAACTGCGCCGCTATATGCAGTTGGGCAGCAGAATGGAAGCTCCGGCACGATATGTCATCGGCGGTGTAGAATTGGATGACAGCACGAAAGAGGTAACGCTGGACGGAGAGCCGCTT
>JAFQDR010000090.1 GCA_017415945.1 Oscillospiraceae bacterium | reverse complement strand
TTTTACTCGTGCGCCGATTTAAACAAACAGCTAGCTGTGCGTTTAAATCGAACAAACAATCTTCCCATGCGTCCACTCGGCTGGCTTTCGCCTATCGAATTCCTACATGAACACTGTCCAAGATGATTGACAAACTTACAATAATAAACAAATAGCAACTAGCATAATTATTTGTTGTCAACATTTATGCGAACTATGAATATTTTCGGCATTTTTCATTCATATCAGATATTGAATATCAATTAAATATTTACTGCATATTTTTAACCTGTTATCTGCTCCGACCGGAATGGGCATGATTATCTGTAAAAAGTCAAGTAAAACATACAAATTTTCGCCAGAAAATATACAACCCGTTCGCCACAAAGTATACAATCATCATATTCTCTACCTACTATAATAATATTTAGTCGTATAAATCCATGACAAGCCAGCCATGGTTTACACGCACTTGTTACTTAAGTTATAATGAAAGCAGTGATTGGACTAACGTTCTTTCCCTTGGGACACCACGCCCGTCTTGGAGACAGTTATCCATGCTTTCGTTATAGCGTTCGATTTTGCAGGTAGAGCCATTCATATACGCTCGCATCACACAGTAGGCAGAATAAGTAACAAGAAAAGTGTGGATTTATCGATCACAAATTTTGTAGTCAGGAGAGATAATTATGAACGCTGTAGGAATTGACGTATCCAAAGGCAAAAGCACTGTAGCAGTGATCCAACCATTCGGAGTTGTCATAGCTGAACCTTTTGATGTGTTCCACACGGATCAAGACTTGAAAGAGCTGGTTGCCTTTCTCAAAACGCTGTCTGGTGAAACGAAAGTTGTCATGGAGTACACTGGTACATATTATGAACCCATCGCCAATGCACTCCACAACGCAGGCATATTTGTATCCGTAGTCAATCCATTACTTATTGATGATTACGACACAAATCGTGTAAGAAAGGTCAAGACCGATAAAATTGATGCACTGAAAATCGCATCATTCGCTCTTGACAAATGGTTGAAGCTTCGTGAATATACAGCAGCCTGTACAATCAGAAAAACGCTGAAAGTCCTGAACAGAAAGTACATCAAGCTGAATAAGATGCTTGTGATGCAGAAGAACAACTTCATCGCTTTGCTGGATTGCTGTTTTCCATGTACAAACAAGTTGTTTGCATCCTCTCGCAGAGAATCGGACGGACACGAAAAATGGGTGGATTTTGTGCTTAAATCTCCACATGTAGATTCGGTTGCAAAACTCTCCTTATCAGCATTCCAATCAAAATTTCAAAGTTGGTGCAGGAAGAATCATTACAAATACAGCGAATCAAAAGCTGTTGAAATCCATTCTTATGCAAGATCTCAGATCAGCACCCTGCCGATGACAGAATCTGTTAAAACCATCATTGTAGAATCCGCAAAGCTACTCATTTCCACACTGGAAGCACTTGCAAAAATGCGTTCTGAAATGGATGAACTTGCATCACAACTTCCTGAATATGATACAGTTATGGGCATTTATGGTGTTGGAAAAGTATTTTGCGCACAGCTCATTGCTGAAATTGGTGATGTGGAGCAGTTGAAAAGTGGAAAATCCCTTGTGGCTCTTGCAGGTATTGATCCACCGCCAAATCAGTCTGGTAGCAACGATCCAAAATCAAGAAGTATATCCAAACGTGGCTCTCCTGAATTAAGAAAAACGCTGTTTCAGATTATGACAGTCTATATAGTAAAGTGTCCTGCAGACGAGCCAGTATATCAGTTTCTTGACAAAAAACGTTCCGAAGGAAAACCCTACAAAGTTTATATGATCGCTGCTGCACATAAATTTCTTCGTATCTACTTTGCCAGATTAAGGGAGGCTTTGCATACACAGAGAGCATAGCATCTATTCATAGATTCTAAACCAGAGGCATATCCAGGCACGGCACAAGCCGCTTGACCTTGACAGGTTGTCATAAAAATGCTACAATTGCTTGCCTGACGGTGACTGACTGCATCTATTCATGAGTTCCTCACCGTCGGCATGACACACAGAGCATTTTTATGACGTTCTGTCAAGGTTGCCGGTTGATTACAACTAAACTTCATTTTTTCAGACTGCTTCGGCAGTCTAATTGTCGTGCCTATTTTTCTTTTGTGAAAATCTTGTGAAACTTTCTTTTTATCCCTTGACTTTTATTTGCAGGTCTACTATTGCAATAATCAATAATAGGCTGCTGATCGTTCCTGAGCAAGCTGAAATGATTTTGCACTGCGCCAAGCTTCAAGCCTTCTTTTGCCAGCAGCTGCTCCGCTTGCTTGATATGCTCCAACGAGACATTTGAGGTGCCGATTGATCTGATCCGCCGTCTTGGATGAGCGAGATCGCTTCTTTCAGGTTTTCAAGGAGATTGTTGGGCTTATGAATCCAGAAGATGTCGGCAGATGTTCGCTGTAAACGCTGCATGCTTTCGCAGAACGATTTTTCCAATGCGCCGCTTTTAAATCTTCCGCTGGGAAAGTACTTCGTTGAGATAAAGAAATCATCTCTATTGTGTATTAGCCTGCCGAGCAGGGATTCGCATGTTCCCATGCCATAAACGGCGGCTGTATCCCAGTTCAGGAATCCCAGCTCTGTCGCCTTTCGGAATGCTGCAATCAGCGTTTCATCGTCGTATTTTGTTCCGAAGACCATTTTTGCTCCGCCGTAGCCTGTTCCCCATGCCCAGGTTCCGATCATGATATCCTGCTTAATTCGACAGTCTCCTCTCTCATTGCTCGCTTGATGCGGCTAAGTGATTCAGGCGTAATGCCCAAATAGGTTGCGATATGCTTTTGCGGTAGCTTGCTGTACAGCTCCGGAAATTGCTTTTTGAAGTGGAGATACCGCTCTGTCGCATTCTCGACAAGGAATCCGTTTTCCCGATAGATCTTATATCGCAACGCTTTCTCAAGCAGCGTGATCCATGCATCTTTGAATATGACATTATCGCGGATTAGCCGTCTGATCTCCGACGTTTTGCAAAACATGACTGTGGTTTCTTCCAGCGCTTCCCAAATACATAGCCGCTCCGCATAGCCGAAAAAGCCTTCGGCCATACAGAGATATCCCGCAGCAGCAAATCCTCTGGTGATGTCATTGCCGTCATGGTCAATATAGTAGCATCTCGTCAGACCAGAGAGCACCATGCCTGCAATCGCCGTATCATCTCCGATGGATGACAGGATCTCGCCTTTTGATACCACGCGAAAGCTGGCTTTGCTGATAATATCGCTAAGCGTATCCTCATCTATGCTGATGTGATAGCTGTCGGCAAATGCTTTCAGTTGATTGATCAGATACTGTTTGTCCATATCGCACCATCCTCTCTGCCTATATTATACCACATCCTGAAGCGTTTGTCATTGATATATGTTAATTTTGAGATATTAATTTTGTTATTGACGATATTGCCCGCATGGCATAAATAAATTCAGGGGGGGTCTTGTTCGCATTGTCTAACAAGACATAATGTCGCACATTGGCAATTGACAAATTGTGCAATATGTGGTATAATATAAAAATAAACTGATCTTAATTCAGTGCTAAGAATGGAGTTGCCAGATGGATAACCATACTACTGAACAGAGGCATAAAAACATGCAAGCCATCAAATCAAAAGACTCAAAAATTGAGTTAATTCTACGAAAGGCGTTATGGAAACGAGGACTGCGATACCGAAAAAATGTAAAAAGCGTATTTGGAAAACCTGATATTGCTTTTATTGGAAAGCGCGTTGCAGTTTTTTGCGACAGTGAATTCTGGCACGGTTATAAATGGAATATCAAAAAACACGAGATTCATACTCGCAAAGAGTTTTGGATAAACAAAATTGAAAGAAATATGAAGCGAGACGAAGAAGTAAATAGTAAATTAAAGGAAAAAGGCTGGGTCGTTTTACGCTTTTGGGGTGAAGATATTTTAAATAATGCCGAAAGATGTTGCGACATCATAGAAAAAGCCTTAGCAGGTAATTCAGATGATATATAAAACGATAGACCTGTGCGCTGGCATCGGTGGAATACGCAGAGGATTTGAACTAACCGGACATTTTCAAAATGTTATTTCGGCAGAAATTGACGAATCAGCTTGCAAAACATATGAGCATTTGTTTGGAGATGATCCCAGAAACGATCTGACCTCGGATGAATTCAAGCGAAAGATAAAAGAGTATGACTATGATGTTCTCCTTGCTGGATTTCCTTGCCAAGCTTTCAGCAGTGTAGGATTGCAATTAGGGTTTGAAGATACTATCAAGGGTACAATCTTTTTTGATATTGCAAGAATTATTCGGGAAACTCATCCGAAAGTAGTATTTCTTGAAAATGTTGAGAATCTTATTGTTCATAACAAAGGACAAACGTTTCAAACCATAATTGAGGTCTTAGAAGACTATCTCCATTATAAGGTCATCGGCTCAGAACGAAATATACGATCAGAAGTCGTGATAAACCGTCATGCATTCCTGCGCAACTCTAAAGAATTCGGACTTCCGCAAAACAGACCTCGTATATATATCGCGGCATTCAGCAGAGAGTATTTCGGATCCCTTGTCGATGATTTACCGAACATGCTTCCGACAGGAAATAACAAAACGATCTATCAATCCTTACGCGACATTCTTGATTCTGAAGTTTCGCCGAAATATTTTCTTTCTTCCGGGTATCTTGATACACTCGAAAGACACAATCAACGACAAATTGATAAAGGATACGGTTTTGGATACAGGATCGTTAACTCTCCGGATGTTAAAGTTCCGATTTCCAACACATTACTTGCCACCGGTGGTTCAGGACGCGAACGAAATCTGATTATAGATACAGCAAATGGTTCTAGGTATGCCGGAATGACTGTTCAAGAGAAGAAATCACCGATCAATGCCAAAAACATTCGTTTTATGACACCGAACGAATGGGGCAAGCTGCAAGGCTTCATAGGTTATGGCTTTATGAAGGAAGACGGAACCGATGGCTTCTCTTTCCCAGATGATATTGCAGATGTGCAAAAATACAAGCAGTTTGGAAATTCCGTTTCTATACCGGTAATTGAGACAATGGCTGAATTCATTTTCAAATGCATAACTGACATGATAGCAAAAATGTCTTCAGTGGAAAAGAAAATGTTCACTCTGTATGGTGATAAAAAGAAAGCCTGCAGTTTACTGTATTCAACATTCAAGGATTCTTTTCGAGAACCGACAATGTTGCGTTGTTTTGAGTTGATAGACGAATTCGGCATTAACAGTCATGTTCACAGCTCTGAGATTGCGGCGTTCCTAGGGGTTACTTCCGCAAGAGCGTCTCAACTAATTAAACAATTGTACGAAAACGGGTGTATAATTAAGAACGAAGATAGAACATATTCATTTATTTGTGATTGAAAGGATGTGAAACTATGGGTTCCGTCGAAGCCGTAAAGAAAGCAATTGCCAAATGTGATTTCTTAATTGATAATGAAGTAGTATCCGGCGTTGATCTCTTGCAATCATTCCTTGATTTTTTAGTACGCGAAATATCAAATGACAACCAATTTTATGGCGTTGCTTTGCACACTGGCTCCAAGGTCTTCGATGCCGCAGCCATAGTATTTGCCGCCTTTACAAATTTGGTAAACAATTCTGATCCGCAGGAAATAATATTCTCTTTAAATATAGGCGATTATGTACTTTATCAGCATAAACGTTGGGTATTTAAGGGGAAATGTGTTCATCCGATTGATCCGACCAAGACGGTTGTATTGTTGGAAGGAAATGAAGCCGTAAAAGAAGTCGGATATATTCCGGAGATTAAGTGGAATCAGATCACTCCGTATAACGGTGCTTCGACCAGAAAAGACGGTCGCGGTATTCATAGAAAAGATCCGATCAGAGAAATGTTTTATAAAGAAGTGCTTGATTATAAGTCGAATGATATTTCAGATTTGACCGATACTTCATCCGTAATCATCATCTCTAAAGGCAGAGCTGATATCATTGAACGAATCTCTGTCCGCTTTCATGGTAAAACCGCGCGCTTGTTGGATTTAATTACTGCTACATACTATGCTGAAAACAGTGTGCTTCCTTTCGGTGGCAATATCGGTCAAAACGAACCAATATTAAAGCTGACTTCAAAAGCTTCAGTTGCAAGAAAACTTATTAAGAAACAGGATGGAAATGAGCATATCGGGCTAGTTATTACTGGAAACAACACAATCGGTCGAATTTTCAATGAACTGGAAGAACTGACAGCATTGCGGACTTTGAAATACATTTTGATTCTTACTCAAATAGACTCTGAATATGGACCGGATCTTTTGAATCTATCGGAGGACGCTCAACTGTTTGCTTGTACAAAATCCTTTGTAAAAAAGCACTCATTACCTCAATGCAATGATACCAGTACAATCATATCTGAACTTCGCAATCAGATGAGCATTATCAGTAATTGCGAAAGCAAAGCACAAAAAGTATCTTCAGATATAACATGGGAACAGTTCAAAGAATTTAAACAAACAATGATTCTGATTAAGCGTTCAGAGTATACGAGCTCTGAAATTGAAAACTTTATTATGAATGCTTATTCTTTGATGAATCTGTTTCTGACCTCGGTTTTCTCTATCGGAGAACTAGAGCAACAGATTGAAGAAGGTATTGTTACAACTGTTATATCTCCTTCCGCCAAGCTTGAAGAATTGGAAAAACAACGCAAACTGTTTCCGAAGGCATTATCTGATTATGCGAAAAAAATAATAGAGATTCTTCAAAGCTGCTGGATTATGCTTGCAGACCGATGTGAAAAGGAGTCTGCTTTACTCACCTTATTACGTCAGTATCACGATAAAAAGATTGCAATAATAGTACCGAAGGAGTATTACACCGTTGTTTTGCGCTCACTCGGTATCTTCTCTGTAATGGATTTTCCGGAATATCTGTCCGTTATACCGGCAAATCAATTTGACCACACTCTTATGTTTGATATTATTATTAGCTCCGGATTTATGAAAGGACGAAGATTTGATGCGTTCCGGTGTCGCTCTGCGAAGACAATTATAACCCTTGTATATGACTTTGAGAAAAGGCTGTATTCTGCTCAAATGAAACAGGCCCGTGCTGTTGAAGAATTGTATGATTCAAGATCCGAAAAACGCACACTTCCGGATAAGGATATATCTCAACTAGAATCTGTTGAAGAAAATCGTGATAACGAAGCGGCATCAATGGAAGATATTTCACACGAGCTGGACGAGTATATTACAAGGTTGCAGGAAAAAGCTGATCTTCGTGTTTTGACATCATACAGCGGAAACAATTCTGCAACAGCGGAATGCGTGGCATCAGCAATATTTGAAAACGATGATCGTGGCTTTTTTACAAAACGATACAAAGCCTATGTTATTGACAAAGCAACGGGAGAAGCATATGAAAAAGATGTTGAAAAACTTGCAGAAGGAGATTCCTTAATTTTCACGATCAATAATGCAAATACACGCGATATTGTTGATGATATGCTGCAAAAGCTGATCGGCAGTCTCGGTGAAAAAACGCAAGAAAGCTATCGGAAATCTAAAGAATGGAAACAGATACTAAAAGAATATACTGAGGTTGTCGGCGCAAAAGAAACTCTCAGAGCTCTAAAGCGAACTGGTATCCCAGTTCAAATATCAACCATTCGCCATTGGCTCGATCCAGATTCACATCAAGTCGGACTGCGTGCGATTGATTCATTCAGAGCGGTCGGCCTTGTAACAGGACATACCGAGATGTTTGAACATCCCGAAGTATACTATGAAGCATGTGCGGATGTTAAACGAGTACGCGGAGAAATACTGAAATATATCGGTGAAGCAATCATAAAAAAGATCAGTGGTATCGTTCCAAAGCTGGGCGATATAATGGCTGAGGTATATGACAGATTAGATTCCTCTGCGGTTGTGTTAAGAATAGAATCCATACGCGAAATCAATATGGAAATCCCGATTAATCTGGTAAACAGACCGATTACAATGAAGGAGTAAAGCTATGGAAGATGCATATTTGGCAGCACGGAAAGAATACATCGAATTGATCCGTTCTGAATTGCTTGGGCCAGGTTCAGAAGTCAGTTATCCTGATAAACAACATGAGCTTATTTCAACACCGCCACATAATCGTTATTCGATCGGTATTTTGTTTCCCAGAGATCAGCAACTACAGGCAGATAACGATGATACGATGAGCGAACAACAGGAAGAGACTTCCGAAGAAGAAGAGTATGCGTTGCAAAAAGATGCCGAAAACGAATCGGAAAACAAACAAGAAGATCAAAAGCGATATAAAAAGCGCGCAGATGATGATGATAATGACAATAATTTGGATGAAGAGATCAGTCTCGCTGCTCAAAACATGCCGTCTTCTGTCGGATTTACATTTTTGGCGAAAGGTAAATCCGACATCGTAAACTGTAACATACAGTTTGCAACCTACAGAAAAGCCAAACCGGATGAATGCATGATTCCTTTTTATCCGAATGACCCAGAGCATTATATTGTGCCTTCATCATTTCAGTCATATGTAAAGTTTGATGTCAGTACGGGAATGCTGAAGCCGTGTGTCAGTGAGTTGGACTCTAAAACAATTAGGCTTCTAAGAGAAACGGATGTTTTAGAAGGCGATGAATTTGGACTGATTGATGCTCTCTATAAACTAAGTACACAATTGAGAAAGGGCTATGTGCGCATTCCGCATGAGGTGATTGTTTCATTAGATTTCAGTTCCGAGCAGTATTTGGACTGTAATAAAGCATTGGACGAAACAACAGCGAAAGTAACTGCACTTCGACAACCAATAGATAATGAAACGGCATCCGTTACAATCATGCTTGTAAACGATTGTCAAGCTCGACCGGACGGCGAAAATTGCTTGCTTCAACCGTGTATTTCCGTTTCCACGAAAGAGAACAGTTTTGTTCTGACTGACTATGCTTCCATTTCTGATATATCCAAGCAGGACATTGAGGAACAGACACTTGAAATGCTGTACCGTAATAAAAAGAATTACGGTACAGGTCTCGGAGCTTCTGTCTATTGGGAAATCGACCAAGGCGGAAATGGCTTTATTCAAACGGACTTGTTCCCGCAATCCGAGGTTCCGGGCATGGATTTTAGTTCATCAGGAATGGGCATAGATGACGGTAATGCGTTTTCCATGCGATATTATTCGGATTTAGATAAAACGGATCGTTCCGCAAAGACTAGATCTTTACGGAAGATTGTTGATGCTTATCAAAATTGGATTGAAGATTTAAAGACAAAAGCGGAAGATATTGAAGAAAAATATCTTAATGCTGCAAAGATCAATATTGAAAACTGCGAGCGCTCCCTTACCAGAATGATAAACGGTTTGCAGATTCTTGCAGATAACCAGGATGCGTGGGATGCTTTTCAGCTTGCTAATCGAGCTATGTTCATGCAGCGAATACATTTACAATTACAACCGTCAACAGATACTTTCCCAGGTGATGAGAAACTTGCAGCAGTCTTGAATGCAATTGATTATTCTCAAGCAGAAGATAAGTATTTTTGGCGACCGTTTCAGATTGCCTTTCTGGTTATGAGCATTGCTTCAATAGTTAAAGAAGATTCATCTGATCGTGAATTGGTAGATTTGATCTGGTTTCCTACCGGCGGCGGTAAAACGGAAGCATATCTCGGATTAACAGCGTTTACCATATTTTATCGGCGACTTGCTCATTTAGAGACATCTGACGGAACTACGGTCATTATGCGGTATACACTCCGCTTGCTGACAGCGCAGCAGTTTACCAGAGCAGCTACTATGATTTGTGCCTGTGAGTATATCCGTGAAGATTCTACTAAAAAGAAATCTAAATACGGAACCTATATACTTGGTCGCAAACCGATAACGATCGGACTTTGGATTGGCGGCTCTCATGTTCCGAACAAAAAAGCAGATGCAAAAAAGATGGTGACTTTCTTGGCAAAAGCAACTGCTTCCAATTTGAGAGAAGAAAAAGAAAAGAATTGCAAATTCCAGTTATTAAAATGTCCTTGGTGCGGCACAAAAATGGTCAAAGAAGTCGTAAACGGAAAATTGAAGGGGCAATTCGGTTACAGAACATCAGGATCTCATTTTCAGTTATTCTGTCCGCATGAAAGTTGCTATTTCTATTCCCGTGATTCTTTACCGATTCAGGTAATTGATGAAGAACTCTATGCCGATCCGCCGACACTGCTATTTGGAACAGTAGATAAATTTGCCATGTTTCCGTGGAAACCGGAAGTCGGATCGTTTTTCGGGATTAACCGTCCCAACAGAGCACCGGAGTTGATTATTCAGGACGAGCTGCATTTAATCTCAGGTCCGCTCGGAACAATGGTCGGCTTGTATGAATCTATCATTGATATGCTCTGCCAAAAGAAAGGAAATCATCCGAAAGTTGTCGCTTCAACTGCTACGATTCGCCGTGCAAAAGAACAATGTGCTTCGCTTTATAACAGAGACGTATGCCAGTTCCCGCCTCCGGGATTGGATGCAGAAGACTCGTTTTTTGCGAAGGAATCCGTTATTGATCATAGCAACGGAAAATTCGGAAGAATGTATATAGGTCTGATGCCTTCCGGAAAAACAAAAGCCATGATGGAAATTCGATCCATTGCAGCTTTGCTTCAAACAGCTAATACAATGGATTTACCGGATAATATCAGAGACAGCCTTTGGACTTTGACCGTTTACTTCAACAGTCTGCGTGATCTCGGTAAATGTTCGACGCTGATCGAAGATGACGTGAAAGACTTTATGAAGCGTATGGTTTACAGACTCGGAACAGCTCAAAACGTTCGGATGGTCGCATATGCAGATGAATTGACAAGCCGAGTGCCGACAACCAAGCTGAATGAAACACTTGATAAGTTAGAGAAGATTGAATACTCAAAAGAAAATATTGAAGACAAACGCTATCCTTCCACTGTTGTGCTGGCGACAAACATGATTTCTGTCGGCATTGATGTTGCGAGACTGAATGTAATGCTTTTGGTCGGTCAACCAAAACTCACAAGTGAATACATTCAGGCTTCCAGCCGAATCGGAAGAACGCATCCGGGTATTGCTTTTGCCATGTATGACGGTGCCAAGAGCAGAGATCGTTCGCATTTTGAGCAGTTTAAGCCGTATCATGAATCGTTTTACAAATATGTAGAGCCAACGGGAGTTACAACATTTTCTGCTCCGGCAAGAGAGCGTGCGTTGCATGCACTTCTGATAGCAATGCTCAGAAATATGCACCCTGAATTGTGGGATGATAAGAGTGCGGCGGAGTTTACGACTGAGAAATATGAAAGTTCAATCACAGAAGTAAAACTGTTTTTGAAAGATCGTTGCTCAAATATCATAAAGCAAATCAACACCAATATGCAGGACGACAGTTCAGACATATGTGCTGAAATAGATACAATTACAGAAAAATGGATGAATCTCCTGGATAAATACGGAGATGATCATTTCATTTTCGGACATAAGTTCTTAGGCGGAGATGTTCAACCAGCATCAGATGAAGGCCGTCTGATGAAACCGTTTAATTCGGGACCGTATGATCCTGCATTTGATACATTAACTTCAATGCGAAATGTTGATACTGCCGTATCTGCAAATGTACTGATATGGGAGGAGGAGAAAAAGAAATGAGAAGTGTTAAGGAAAAGATCCAACTTAGCCGCATTTCACATTCAGTACGGGCAGCTCAGGCTGTTTTGCAATACGGTGTCGGTGCAATGGTCGATTTTCAGGAGCAAACATTGATGACAGCTGCGCCGGAATACTGGCAGGAGCAGACTACTGAAATTCACGATGAACGATTTGCGAAACTGCTTCATGTCAATAAATTCGGCATGCCCGGAAACTCTTCTGAGATCAAGTATCAGGAAGGCGTATCGTATGTACGATTCCCGGAATGGTATTTTTGTCCGAAATGCAGACGGTTTCAGCCTATCACCGATTGGATTCATGATTATAAAGCTTATGGAAAGCCGAATGAAATTGACAGCGATCCTTACATGGTTAAGCATATGATCTGTCCGAAATGCCGACAGAGCTTGGTCGTTGCTCGTATTGTAACCGTATGTGAACATGGCCACATTGATGATTTTCCATGGGTGAAATGGGTTCACGCCAGAAGTTGGGGTGGATCTAAACCAATTTGTGATCATCCGAGACTGACATTCAAAACCGGTGCTTCTTCTACAGAAGGTTTGGACGGCTTGGAGATTTCCTGTGAAACATGCAGAGCGAAAACCACTTTATCTGGTGCTTTTGATAAAAACATATTCAAGGTGCTGGATGATAAGACAGAAAACAGTTATAAATTCCGTTGTACTGGTAAACATCCGTGGAAAGGTGTATCGGAAGACTGTGGTTTGTATCCTGTGGTTAAACAACGTGGTAGCTCATCAGTTTATTATCCCGTTTCACGTAGTTCATTGGTTATACCGCCGTATTCTTCACAGCTTAACGCACGAATCGAGGAAAGTAATGCGTTTGCCAGACATAAAACAATATTAACAGGCATAGTTGAATTGATGAAAGACCTTCCGTTTGACAAAAAATGCAGTTTAGTTGAGCAGGCTGCCAAAGACATCTCTTTAGAACTTGCTGTTCCGGAAGAGGCTATTATTCCGATTCTTAAACGGAAATGGCTTGACAATACCGATATTCCGGCAAACGGAACAAATGCTGCGCTGCAATATCGCTTTGTCGAATACGATGCGCTCTGCGGAAATGCTGAAGTGAAGATTGACAAAAAGGATGACTTTTACAGAGAGCAAACGCAAATTGAAGATTATCAAATACCGTTTGTTCGTCAGGTCGCTTTAATCCATAAAGTTCGTGAAGTCCAGGCTTTAATCGGATTTACACGAGTAAATCCGGTTGAACGCGATGAGAATACGGATCAGAACGAAAAAATAGTTTCGATTAAAGAAACTGATACTGACTGGTATCCTGCATATGAAGTTCGCGGCGAAGGTATCTTTATTGAATTTGATTCGGATGCAATTGCAGCGTGGGCATCATCAAATGAAATAATAGCCAATAGAACTGCTCGTATTAACGAAGCATATAAGGCATCATACATTGGTCGAGACAGTTCTCGCATTATTACAACCAAATTCCTGTTGCTGCATACTATTGCTCACTTGCTAATTAAGCAGCTCAGCTTTGAATGCGGTTACAGTATCGCTTCTTTACGCGAAAGATTGTATTGCAGCGAAGCGGCTGACGGAAAAGAAATGAGTGGAATTCTGATTTACACTGCCAGCGGTGATTCCGAGGGAACTCTCGGAGGATTGGTAAGACAAGGCAGATGTGATACTTTTCCTGCCATCTTCAAAAAAGCAATTGAGTCGGCAATCCCTTGTTCCAATGATCCGGTTTGCAGCCTGAGTTGGGGACAGGGAAGAGACTCTCTGAATCTATCCGCTTGTTATTCCTGTGCTCTGATTCCTGAAACCAGCTGTGAAGAATTCAATGTCTTCTTGGATCGTGCAATGATCGTAGGAACTTGCGAAAAAACCGATATCGGCTTTTATTCTCGCTGTGTCAGAACTCCAGACGGATGGAATCATACATCGGTTGCTGAAAAGAAACAATCGGGGAAACAGAAGACAGCAACAAAGCTTGGATTGCTGTATGTTTCCGGAACAGACACATCTGAAATGCCGTATCATGAGATTTGGAAACTGTTGCTGCCATGGATAGAGAACGCAGATGAAAAGCAAGTGATAAAGCACTTGGCAGAATCCGAATCAAAATTTGCAGGTTGTGAAAAACCGTTTGCAAACTGTCAGGTACAGATCCTTCCTGATCTTGAAACGCTTGACTGCGATTTAGTGTGGAAACAATCTAAAACGGTGTTATTTACATCAAATAACGAAGAAGAATACAGGCGTGCTCTTGAGACCGATTGGACTTGCTTTATTACGACTGATTCAGAATTGACTTCTCAAATAATAATCGAAAAAATCAGAAAGGATTAATGTTTATGGCAATCATGATTCCCGAAAAGCCGCGTAATTATACCCCATCCAGTATGGAAGGTATTATGTTTGATGCGTTGGCGCTTCTTCCTGATCAGTACTATGTATTTCATTCGCTGAAAATCTCAACAGTGAATGAAAACACTTTCTACGAGAGTGAAGCCGATTTCGTGGTATTCAATCCCGAAAAAGGTTTGATCTGTATTGAAGCCAAAGCAGGAGCGGTACAGTATACAGAGGGAAGATGGCTCTATGCAAGCGGAATCCCGATGAGTCATGACGGACCGTTTAATCAGGCAAGCGGTAATAAATGGAAGCTTCTGAAATATATACGAGATTCCAGACATGCCGAAATAACGGAGCATTGTAAATTTTTGCACGCAGTATGGTTCCCGTCTTTATTCGAACAAGATGTTCGACAAATGAAATTGCCTCCCGAAGCAGATAAAAGAATCCTGATGACAAGTGAAGCATTAGCGGATCCGCAGAAGTATATTGATCAGATATTTGCTGTTGAGTTGCCGAATCGAAAACAAACTGCTCTCTCTCAGGTTGAAACACGCTGCTTGATTAGAGACATCTTATGCCCTGAATTTAAAGTAACACCAAGCATCACATTTGAATCTGATGTTAAGAAAACTATTTTTCACAGGTTACTCCGAGAACAGGCGAATATCTTGAATTTCCTACAAGATCAGAAATTTGCTGTTATTAACGGTGCTGCCGGAACTGGAAAAACGCTGATAGCTGTAGAGAAAGCACATCGCCATGCAAGTGATGAAGAAAAAGTACTGTTCCTTTGTTATAATGCCAAGCTGAAAAATCATCTGGCTGAAAACAATGTTGATCCCTATATCGACTTCTATACTATTGACGGGTTTGCATGTAAAATGTGTAATACGGCGGAACCAGACTATGATAAACTAAAATCACTGCTTGAGGATATGGTCTTATCATGCAGCTTTCCCTATCAGCATATTATTGTTGACGAAGGACAGGATTTCGGAAAAGAAAACATAGAGGAAACTGATATTCTGGAAATGTTCCGCACAATTACAGATATGGGAGACGAGAAGAATGCTTCATTTTATGTCTTCTATGATGAACTACAGTTGATACAAGCAAAACGGATGCCTGATTTCATCAAGAATGCGGATTGCAAGCTGACTTTGTATCGTAATTGCCGCAATACTGAAAACATAGCAGTAACATCATTGACCCCCATTCACACAAAACGAAAATTGCGATTGATAGACGGATGTGTAAAGGGTGTACCGACACATATCAGTTTCAACAGCAATACCGAAAGTGTAACAGCAATGCTGGATGCTTCTATCAACAGCCTTCTTGCAGCCGGAATGAAAGATATTGTAATTTTGACCTGTAAAACAGAAACGACCTCATTTCTGGCACCCAGTATTAAGGAAGGAAAGTATCGAAACAAATATCCTGTCACTACTTGCAGAAAGTTTAAGGGGCTTGAAGCAGATGCTGTCGTGCTGATCGATGTAACCGCAGAAACATTCTCGGAGGACAGTGTTCTTCTCTTTTATGTCGGCACTTCCAGAGCAAGATTGATGCTTGAAATTGTATCCGAATTGAACGAAACCGATTGCAATGAGATACTTCAAAGTGTTTTTTCCGAATCAGGAAAAATCAAAAATGCAAAGAAAAAGGTATGCGAAAAACTGAATGCTGTGGTAAGGGTTCAATAATAATTAATCATAATATGGCTGAACTAAGCGCATTGTTTCGAGACTTCATCGATAATCACTTTTTCACATATGATCCGCTTAATACTGCCGCCGCCCAAAATGGCAGAACGGAATTTAAGTGATAGCAAAACAGCTATATTTCGGTATATATGGTCTTATCCCTTATGATTTGGAGATAAGACTTTTTCTTTTCAAGTGATACACTTTTGGGGATTTGCGTATTCGGGTTATCTGTGGTATAATATTCATAAAATTCTTTTCAAAATGACCGTTACCTGAGCGATATGGATTTCGTCTATAAGGGTGAAGGGGCATCGAGGAGGTGCGCTATGGAAGATCTTCATATCATAGAGCTTTACTGGCAGAGAAACGAATCTGCAATAAAAGAGAGCCAGACGAAATACGGCGGTTATTGCAGTACCATTGCGAACAACATTTTGCACTCAGCAGAGGATACAGAGGAATGTGTTAATGATACTTGGCTTCGTGCTTGGAATACTATGCCCCCTGAAAAGCCGAGCCGATTAGCGGTATTCTTAGGTAAGATCACCCGTAATCTCGCAATCGACAAGTACCGCAAGGATAGGTCACAAAAGTATGGCGGTGGACAAGTTACATTATGTCTTGACGAACTGGGAGAATGTATCGGTGAAGATACTCCCATTGAGGACAGGCTCGCACTAAAGGAGCTTGTGGACAGCTTTCTTCACAGTCTCCCCGGCAAAAACAGAAAGATATTTCTCCTGCGATATTGGTACATGATGCCAGTAGCTGAGATAGCAAAACGGAATGACATATCTGAGGGAGCTGTAAAGATGATATTACAGCGTGTACGGGATAAACTCAGAGCTTATTTAGAAAAGGAAGGTGTAGGCGTATGAAAAACAAAGATATTCTTCTTGATGTAATCGGTGATACTGATGAAAAGCTCATACCTGAACTGACGGCTAAAAAGAAAAAGAGCAATATTGTGAAGTGGTCTGCATTGGGCGGAGTATGTGCGGCGGTAATTATAGGGTGTGTTGTACTACTGCCGAAAAGCGGAGAGCATAGCCCATTACAGCAGTCATCTCAGCCGCTGGAGAGCCAGTCGAGCAACCCCTCCGGAATGATAGCGGACAATAATGTTTACTGCCTTGCATTAGCTGCTTATCCCGAAATGCCTATGTATCCTGATGAAATGGATCAAGATGCTGTAACACAATGGAACGATGCAAAACAAGCATTAAGAAATCAACCGGCAGGATACAAAGACGGCTTTGACAAGTTTTTTTCTGATACAACGAACACATTTCTAACCGGAGCCGAGAGTGAAAACATTGTATATTCTCCATTAAGCCTGTATATGGCACTTGGTATGTCGGCTGAGATAACTGACGGAAACAGCAGACAGCAGATACTCGATGTTCTGCACCAGAAAGATATTGATACTCTGCGTTCTCATGCAAGGTCTATATGGCAGGCAAATTACATGGACGACGGAATGGCAAAGTGTGTTCTTGCGACATCACTCTGGACAAATGATGATATTGACTATAATGATGGAACTATCAGATCTATTGCAGATAACTATTATTCATCAGTGTACACGGGTGATCCTATTGATGAAAAGTACAACAAGCTGATGCAGGACTGGATGAATGAGCAGACAGACGGGCTTCTTGAAAACTATGTATCGGATATAAAAATGAACCCCGAAATGGTACTGACTCTTGCATCTACTGTGAATTACAGCGGAAAATGGGTCAATCAGTTTTCAGCCGAGAATACAAAGCAGGCTGCATTTCATGCTCCGAATGGTGATGTACAGTGTGATTTCCTGAATGCAGAGAGGGATATGAATTACTATTGGGGTAATCATTTTTCTTCTGTAAGCTTACAGCTTGAAAACAATGGTCACATGAAGCTGATACTTCCCGATGAAGGTTACACTCCCGAAGATCTGCTGAATGATGAACAGTTCGGAGAGCTGATGCTCAGTACATGGAACTACCCGAACAATAAGTATGTGATCGTTGATATGTCTGTGCCGAAATTCGATGTTTCTGCAAATATAGACCTGCGTGACGGGCTGAATGCACTTGGTATTACCGACATATTCAGCGCCGAAAACTCTGATTATACGCCGCTTACAGACAGCACCGACAAGATATATCTTAACAAGGCAGAGCAGGACACAAGAGTGATGATCGATGAAGAAGGTTGTAAAGCATCATCGCTTACGGTAATGGCTTACTGCGGTGCAGGCGCACCCGATGACCATGTAGAGTTCAAGCTCGACAGACCGTTCATTTTCGAGATAATGAGTGAAACGGGACTTCCATTGTTTGTGGGTATCGTGAATAATCCTGTTCAGTAAACCTTAGCTTAATGGCACACTCACTTTCCGTTCCACTGAGGTTCAAATCAGCATTATGGCGCGCGCCACAATGACAGCATACTCTATGTAGTCTCTCCTCATTAAGACCATAATTTCAAAAGCGGCCCAACAGGCCATATGATAACCTGTAATTAAGCACGAACTGAATGAAGTGCAAAAGCATCGCCGCAAGGCGGTCGATGTTCATTGCAATGATGCTGAGAACGATTAATGCTCTTGTTGTATCTTCTCTTTTTGTAAGCAGCAATCCCAGACCGAATTTGCGTTTTGCGAGACTGAACTTCCGCTCTACTTCAATTCGGTCGGTATTATCCTGATAGGCGATCTTTTTCTCTGCCTTGCTGTCAGCATCTTTCTTCGGCCTCCCGAGTTTCTTTCCTGAAAGCCGAATGCCGAGATTGCTGCAGCAAGAAATGTTTTCTCGATTGCGGTAGATCTGATCGACAAGAACGCGCTCCGGATAATGCCCCGTGCGTTCCCTGTAGTTTGCAATCGCAGTTTTCAAAACGGCACTCTCGTTGTAGGCATCGAAGGATAGCTTTTCAATTCTGCACATTCCGGTTTCATCTACAGACAGATCCAGCTTGGCGCCGAACTCAACCGGAGATTTCGCTTTACCTCTGACGATCGGCCGAATATACGGCTGGCTAATGCTGACGATCCTGTTCTCGACAGAATGTGTGTTGTTCGTTAACATATACTGCTGCTGTGCATACAGCGCCTGAAGCGTGTCAAGCATCTGTGCATCAGAACAGGACAATGTAACACCGTTGTTTTCAAGCAGATTCGTAATATATCCAAGGTCACGGCGAATGTATTGCAGTTGTTTCCGAATTGCTTTTCTGATCTTTTTCGCACTGCGTTTTCTGCATTTGGCAAGCGCAAGATAATCCTTTCTCGCCTTTTCGCGGTACATTCTCGGCCTGTAATAATTGTATTCGTCGCTGACCCGGCAGATCATATCTTCCAGCTTTTCACGAGCTTCATTCAGCAGTTCAATATCCTGCGGATACTTGATATTCTGCGGTGCGCATGTTGCATCAAGGATCAATGTGCCTGCGTTTTCGGAATCCGTTGCAGAATCCTGCTGATCAGACTGACCGGCATCTCCGCTGCCGTCATTTGAATCGTCATCGTCTTGCTGTGCATTGAATGCGATGATCATTTCATTGATCTCATTCAGCACATCCTCAGACAAACGCTTACGGAATTCAACGAGAAGAGAAGGCACAAACGGAATCTTATCTTCATACCCGGGCAGACCGATGAAATACTGATAGTACGGATTTTCTCTGATCTGTTCGACCAGTTCCTCATCGGGATAATGATATTGCTTCTGGATCAGCAGCGAACCGAGTGCCATGCGCAGGGGCTTTGCAGGCATACCGGTATGACTCGGGAACAGTTTGGCATATTCTGCTTCAATTGTGTCCCACGGAATCATTGCTGCTTTCTTCACCCAGCGGTTATTCGGATTCATTTGCATTCCCTGCGGCTGATTGAAATCTGTAAATGAAATCTGCTTTTCTCTCTTGAACTTATACATGGCATCCTCCGAAGTGCAAGCTTTTTTCTCCTTTTCCGGCTTTTTCCTTGCACTTCTATTATACCATGTTTTATCGCTTTTGTCGATACTACGAGCGTTTTATTTAGCCCGAGGAGAGACTAAATAATGTAAGGGAGTTGGGAACGCTGACAGAGTTTGATGAGGAACTGTGGGGTGTACTGGTCGAAAGTGTGACCGTGTACAGCAAGGATGATATTCGGGTAGAATTTAGAAACTAAATGGCTACAACTGAATACAGAAAATTGGGGCTGTGGCTGCCTGAGTGATACACTTCGGCAGTTGCAGCCCCTTTTTTGTTTAGAAATTATATTTCTATCTTTTTTGTCTTAAGGTCAGTTCATGAAACCATTATCGTCAATTTAAAAATGCTATCGTGTACTGTCGTCAATTTGCTCATTATATTCGTTTATACTTAAGGATATAATTTGATATACGGGACTTTTCTTGAAAAAGAATACAAAAGCAGATATCACCGATGCTATTAATGTTACGATTAGATTTCTAGTAACCGAAATATTCAAAATAATATTTGTTAAAAAGCAAAGCTTTGCACTAAATTCATTTGGGTGTACAAGAAATAATACCGTAAGCAAAACATATAGTAAGAAGAACAGAATAACCCTGTACTTTTGCAGTGGCGGCCCCATCCATGATTCGCCGTGCTTTTGATATTCAAAAACACTAGTTACTATTTGAAAAATAGTATTTAGAATTATTACGGTTATGTAAGTA
Organism: Oscillospiraceae bacterium; assembly: GCA_017415945.1. The sequence goes on along the minus strand of JAFQDR010000090.1, from coordinate 7,505 downwards.
TATTTGTGCTTTAATGCAGAAACTGTTTCTTCCCATGGAGATGACAAGAAATAATTGTGTATCAGCATCGAAATATAGAGAATAGTACCAACGATGAATATTGCTAAATTGGAGTTTGACATTTGGAAAATTAGCTCTAAACCGATAACCGTAACAATAAAGAGTATTACCATCGCAACAGGTTTCTGTAATAGAGAAGCACGTACAAGAAAATACATACATATAGCCGCACCTAAAACAATGGGTAAAAGAAAGAGCATTGACCTATCCCTTATCAACGAATATACGTAAACAATGAGAATAAATGATGCTTGTATCCAAGGCATAATATTTGTAAGTGAATTAGACCTCGTTCGTAAAGAGGATTTCATCCCTTGGAGATGTTGTCTTACATTACGCAACCACATAAGTACCTTGCCCAATTCGCTCCGATGCTGCAAACATCGTGTAAGGATACGGTTCATTGCTTTCCTCGGCATGAGTTGAAACAGCGGGAATGGCGCTAATTGCCATCACGATGCTCAGCACTCCGGAATATAGGCGTTTGAGCTGTGTTTTCATATAAAACCTCCTCTTAAAATTGATGTGACTATTATACCGTTTTTGGAAGCTTTTGTCAATAATTCTTTAGTTAATATCGTGGATTTTTTCGTGTGATTCCGGCTTGACAATCAAAAGATATTACAAATGCAGTTATAGAGCAAAAGCCAACATTTAAACAGTCTTTTACAGCAATGAGTTACAAAATGCATCAATGCACCAGAGCATTTCACCAAAGGATACTTATGCAATCAGTTGCAGCCTTTCTCACAAAAACGCACCTATATACTGAGTAAAGGTGGTTCACGGGGCATTCAGTTTCAATAATTTTCAACATCGTCATGTAAACACATGAAAAGCGGCTGCGTCCTGTTGCAACCCTCGATGCAACCATCGCAACCCTCTGATTCTCGAAAGGTCCGATTTTACGACATTTTCGATGTTCGGCGATTTGCCTCGATTATTTCCGCATAGCTTTCATTTGAAAGTGGTTGCATTTTGATGCAACCGGATGCAAGCATTTGCAACCCTGATGCAACCCTCGACCGCTGGAAATGCAACCCTTTCGTTACAGAACGGGAATTGTATCAACGACATCGTTATGGTGGAAGAAAAGAAACAACTTGAATCTGATATATCTGAACTTGAAGCTGTGGTTGATGAATGAAATCAAAATCCGAAAGTTCTAAAACCTTCATTGAACTCGCCAAAAGGTTTGCAGATATTCAGGAGCTTACTCCAGAAATTCTGCATACTTTTATATCCAAAATTGAAATTCATGAAAAGGTCAAGGACGAAACTACAGGCAAGAAAACACAAGATATCGATATTTACTTTACCCATGTAGGTAAGATGTCATAATGCAAAAAATACAGAGAGCTGAAAAACTCTCCGTATTACATAACTTTTTATTGTTCCCTATGGGTGACGGTCTATAAAGACCCCGTAAATAATGGCTGCATGTGGGCAGAAACGCCGATTTATCAGGATCACTTGCAAGGGAAATCCATGGCGGAAATACTCGAATATATCTGCAAAGTAAGAGAAGCCTATTTGGACTGTGATTTGTATCCGGAGTTCTATATCTGCTGAAGTCCGATTTTTAAACAACTGTAATTACCAGCCGCACCCCACCACAGGTACGGCTTTACTGTACACACGAAAACCCTCCCTAACGCATCGAGTCGGGGAGGGCGTATTCGTAGAGGCGATTCGCAGTCCGGAATTAGTTCTGATCAGCGATAGATGAATGAGTGGCGATTACCCCATCAACGATTGCGTCGTAAGATGAAAACCGGTCATCAGCCCCGAAGAGCAATCATTGACTTTCCAGCGAAAATAGTGTATAATAACAACAGAAAATATCAAGGGAGGTTTCATCTATGACACAGCCGAGAACTGTCGTAAATACGCTGCTGCATGAAAAGAAAAGAAAAATCAGCGGCGGATTTTATCACAGACTGCAGGTGGATTTTGCCTACAATTCCAATCATATCGAAGGCAGCCGCCTGACGCATGAACAGACACGATATATCTTTGAAACGCACAGCGTAGATGGAACAGCCCATGTCAATGATATTCTGGAGGCTGCGAACCATTTCAAGTGCATTGACTATGTACTTGATACTGTCAATGAGCCGATTACAGAAGCGTATATCAAGCATCTGCACAGACTTCTGAAAACCGGATTGATTGAAGATGACTATGATGACATTATCATCGGAGACTATAAGAAATATCCCAATGAAGTCGGACAGATCAGTACCGTTCATCCGAAAGAGGTAGCAACTCATATGCAAAGCCTTATCAATGTGTTTTCTGCAAAGCCGCAGATTGATCTGTTTGATGTAGCGGAATTCCATGCGGAATTTGAAAAGATCCATCCGTTCTATGATGGCAACGGAAGAATCGGCAGACTGCTTATCCTCAAGATGTGCCTGGCGAATGACATCGTTCCGTTTTATATCAATGATGAAAGCAAGATGTTCTACTACATGGGACTGAAAGAATGGCAGATGGATCAAAAACCAGAACGTCTGCTTGATGTGTTTCTTTCCATGCAGGATGATATGAAGTGCATTCTTGATTACTTTGAAATCGAATATGATAGGACAGAGCTTCGGGCACGAGATTTCATTGAGAAGCACGCAGCATCATCTGAATGAAATCCATACAATTACAAAAACACTGCGAAAGGAGGCGGTAACATGATCTATGAACTGCGTCACTGCGATGTTCCGCTGATGCGATTCACCGCAACAGAAGATACAAGTTCCCCTGAAATAGAGATTCTCTGGGTGAATGAAGAAAAAAAGGCGTTACTGCCTCTTGATATGAATACGAACGGTGACAGCGTTTCTCGATGGCTGAGGCACAGAACGATACCGAAAAACCGTGCATACGTTCATAGCTTTCTCAGCAAATGCGGACTCAATCTCAATCGCCCCATGAGCATACTCAGCGTATCCAAGGGCTTATCTCTGAACGATTGCTACTGGGTAGTCGAAGAAGGATTTGAGGGCTGTTTTGCAGAATATAACCTGTACGAAAACAGATTCAGCAGAGTTCTTGGTCTGATCGCATTTACGGGCTATGGCAGTTCGGTTAGAACCTCGCTGGCTTCGTGCCCTGAGTTTACAACAAACGGAATGCTTCCCAAGTGCTGGCGCAGAGAAAACGGCATAATCCGTCTTTACAAGGGCGGCACGAGTGGTGCATCCAATACAGGCAACGAACCGTATTCGGAATTCTATGCTGCACAGATTGCCGAGGTTCTGGGCATCAATGCGATACCTTACGGACTTTCAAAATGGCAGGGAGAGCTCTGTTCCACCTGTGAGCTGTTCACAAGCAAGGAGCATTCCTTTATTCCTGTGGGCAGACTTGTCACCAAAGGCGGTATGAAAGCTGTTCGGGAATACTATGAATCACTGGGCGAAGAATTCATCCATGCACTGGATGATATGCTGGTGCTCGATGCAATCATATGCAATGTGGACAGACACTTTGGTAACTTCGGTTTTATGGTTGATAATCGTACCAATAAAATTACTGCCCCTGCACCGCTGTTTGATCACGGTAATTCGCTTTTCAATCTTGCAGGCAGAGATGACCTTGCTTCTGATGAAGCTCTCAGTCATTATGCCGATACGCTTGTTCCGTGCGTGTATGATGACTTCATCGGCACAGCGAAAAAGGTTCTGGACAGCAGGCACAGGGATGGACTTCGCAGACTGCTCGACTTCCGTTTCAAGCGTCATTCAAGATATAACCTCGACAGCAAACGTCTGAAGCTCATAGAAGAGCAGATGCACAAACGGGCGAAGGAATTGCTTGGATAATAAAACGTGGGTTCTATTGTTTCTGTTTAGCATGGGTCTGTACATCCTGAAAATGTCAATCTGCTGGCTGTTTTTTCGAGAATCAGATGAAAAATATGCTGTCAACACTCTTGGTTGATTGACTTTGATGTTGAAGTATGGTATACTTTAATTAGAATAGAGATCGTTCACATAGGAGGTGCTATTATGACTAATCAGATCTATTCACCGCAGCAGATTCAGGCACTTTTATTTCCGATTTTTCAGGAGTATAACGTTCGCAAGGCAGTTCTGTTCGGTTCTTACGCAAAAGGAATTGCACAGGATAAGAGCGATATAGACTTGCTTGTTGACAGTGGTCTGAAAGGAATGGCTTTTTTTGGTCTTCTGGAGGATGTCGTAACAGCACTTGGAAAAGACGTTGATTTGCTTGATACATCACAAATTATTCCGAACTCTGAAGTGGAAAATGAGATTGCAAAAACAGGAGTTGTCATTTATGGAAGCTAAGGACAGACAGGTTTTAGATAAGATCTATATGCATATATGCTCGGTGCTGAAATACTGTGAACACTGCAAAAATCTTGATGATTTTCAGGAGGATTCTATGCGTGTAGAGGCATGTGTATTTAACCTAATGCAGATTGGAGAACTTGCGAAAATGTCTTTATCCGAGGAATTCAAACAGGAATTAAAAACAATTCCCTGGAAACAGCTCTATGGTATGCGTAACAGAATTGTTCATGGATATTCCGGCGTTAATATGCGGATTGTCTGGGATACAATTACTGAAGATCTTCCTGCTTTGGCAAAGGAAATTAAATCCTATATCTGATTACTCTTCCACCACATTTCTCGTCATCCTATAAATCTACAGCCGTAACAGCGACTTCGGGCTACTGCTCGTTTAATTCACTGTCACGGCTGTTATCGTAATTGTAGTTGTAGAGGAACATTCCTGCAGTCAAGATTTGCCGTAATTCAAAAGCCAATTCACCTTTTATAATTACTCCCCTGCTTCACCGCAGTACATCATCCGCAGTGTTGCCTTACCGATGAGATACACGCCCGTGAGCATATCATCGCCCACTGCATACATGGGCGGAAGGTGCTTCAGATCTTTCACATCCTCAAAGACCATGACAGAATCTTCCTCTGCTTCGCCTCCACCAATTGAATTATGTATATTTTTTAGTGAAAAAGACGGATGAAAAAGTCGTAGATACGTTAACTGCGTATTTACGATTTTTCTGTTTTCTCAGATATATGCACTTTTGTTCAGAGAAGGGGAGATGCTTGTATATCCGGCGATTTTGGATAAATAGAAGACCGATTGCATCTGTATGGAAAGAGTAGAAGAAATTAAATCTCACAGATAGTCTTGATACTATTGACATTTCGGAAGAAATATTGTATAATGAAAGAAAGCTTTGTACAATGTGTGGCATTAGAAGGGTTACAGACGTGTTTGTTGGTGAAGGGGCCGTAATTTTGCAAAACTATTCGGATTTGGAATTAGCATCGGAACTGTAACGGCTATATAGCGTATAAGCACTATGATATCATTGATTTTTCATTTATGGATCAACGATAGGAGGATACAATATGATCAGCGGAACGAGTCGAAATCTGAAAAGAACAGTTGCGGCAGTGCTTGCACTGCTTGTTGTAGCAGGTGGATTTCCATCCAGCACATCCGCCACGATACGGTCGTTTTATGCCGATATTATATGCAGTGCAGAGGATGAGGAATCTGTTCATGAGATCGGTTCGATCAGTGTGGAATGCGCTGTACCTCATTATGGAGAATTTGTCACTTATTATGACTACAGAGCTCTCACATTGGTAGAATATGATGACGCTTTGGATATGAACACCGCCATATATTGTGCGGATACGGCACTTGTACTGACGTCGGTTGATGCTCTGACTTCGGCAGTGAACAGCGGCGACCTTGCCAGCGTTGAAAGTGGTGCTGTCTTTGAAACCGGAAAATTTTATTATATGCTTTTGACTATGCGGGCGAACGATTCGGTTTTCGCATCGGACTATACCCTTACGGTGAATGGTAATGTAGTTGCGGCGCTGTTGGACAATCCGGATGAACAATCACGATTTTATCTGATTGCAATTACGCCGACGAGCCATACGATATCTGAATGTCCCGGCTATGCGGCGACCTGTACCAGAGATGGCGTTGAGGGATATTGGTACTGTGCAGACTGTGGTCTTGTTTTTTCTGATGAGTCAGCTGAAACGCCGCTTCTTGATGAATATGGAAATGTTGTCAGAAAGGATTATTATTCGCCGGACACTATCCCTGCACTCAACAGCGAACACCAATGGGATGCAGAAGGGAAATGTCAGGTTTGCCAGACACAGGCACAGGCGAAGATTGGGGATACCTTGTATGGATCACTTGCAGAGGCCATTGCAGCTGCGGAAGATCAGGATGAGATCATTGTTCTGACAAATGTGGATGAACCTTTGACTGACTGCAGCAATAATGAGTACTATATTTCATTCACACTCAATCTGAATGAACATACTGTGAAATTGAGACAAATTGATGTTGTCAACAGTCTGACCATCAAAAACGGAACGCTGCATACGGGGATTAGCAATGGTAACGTTAACAACGACAATCTTTTGCTTTTGGACCATGTGGAGCTGCATAGTACACATATGCAATGGCTTGCAACGCAGATGACGATATGCAACAGCAGCAGTGTGTATCTTGAGCAGTCTGTCGGATTAGGCGGCGGCGGTCCACAATCGTTTGCATTGGGGATTGATGCAGCGAGTCACGTCACACTCGATGATCTGAGCTATATTTTTGCATATAATCCTGAGTGGATTGTAACGCAGCTTGAACCCTATCTTGAAGTCGGCTGCAGCTGTCAGGTTGAAGGGGAGTCCGTTCGTTTTCAGCGCGAATATGGTGAAGTGTATCCGGTTGTACTGAAAAACTGGCAAGCCCATGAAATCGCCTTGACAAACTCTAAGGCATTCAAGTTTGGTACGGATAATCAGCTTACTGAAGCGAAAAGCGGTACAAGAGTAGAGCTTGTTCCGGTGGAAACAGAATGTCAACAGTTTGTTGAGTGGCATGTGTCGGAGAATGTGGAACTGCGCACCGATAATGGGAGCACATGGTTCCTTATGCCTGACGAGCGGGTTGAAATTGAGGCGGTTCTGAAGACAGAGCACGCTTGGACGGTGAGTTATGATTGGGCTGCTGATTTCAGCAGTGTAACAGCGAAAGCTGTTTGTGATCATGATGCAGCGCATGTGATTGAAGAAACGGTCACACCGATCGTCGAAATTACTGAGGATGCAACTTGCGAAGAGAACGGCATCACGACTTATACAGCAAAGTTTGAAAACACACTGTTTACAGAGCAAGTTAAAATGCTGGATGTTCCCGATGCAATCAATCACGACTGGAACGATCCGACCTACGAATGGTCTGATGATAACAAAACCGTGACAGCAACCCGCACTTGCAAGAACGATCCGAACCATGTGGAGACGGAGACAGTCGAAGTCACATCCGAAATCACAAAGACTGCGACATGCGATGAAGTCGGTGAGATTGTCTATACCGCAGTCTTTATGAACTCTGCGTTCATAAAGCAGACGAAG
>JAFQDR010000089.1 GCA_017415945.1 Oscillospiraceae bacterium | reverse complement strand
TTGATAGCAGACATATTTACGTCCTCCTTTTTTCTTTGTGGCTTCATTATATCACAGCTTTTGACATCGTTCTGTGATGATATCACATTTCTGCTTTTACTTATCGTTTACGTATCGTCTCCGGTTCGAATAGCGTTTTTCTTTGTCTACTGCGGATCAAATTTTGATATAGAAAGCATAAACAACTTCGAGCTGCTGGAGAACGCAACGACTGCTTGATGAGATAGGCATAGACACGGTGCATATTGTCGTTGGCTTCGGGGAGTTTAAACTCCTTTTTCTCTTTTGCCATAACAGGCGCAGCCTCATGGGTAAGTGGCAGAGCTGAGTGATCGAGCAAAGCCTGCATTGCCTCCTGAAAGTTCATCCCGTAATGTTCACGCATGAATTTAATCGGTCCGCCGCCAATCTGGTTCTTGTGGTCATACCATTGTGAACCGCTGATGGTAATACTGTCGTGCTTGCCGTATCCGTCGTGGTAATGTCATTCGCCTCAACGATTGCTCTTGCATTTGAAATGAACTGTGACTTCCGAGCGTAATCAGCACCCTCGGCTTCAACAAGGATTCCGTCATTGCCATTTGCATCAAGGAAGAGAATGCAGTGGGCGGTATTGCCCTTCATATACATCAGATCTCTGTTCTCGATGATTTCGGGACAGTCATCCAAGGGATGATTCTTCATCTGCTCGAACCTCTTGCCGTAGAGGGGAATAACTTTCTCCACTTCAATCTGCATCGGCTTATAGTTGTGAGCCTTGTGATTGAGCAGAGCATTGAATGTGATTTTCTTCATCAGCATCATCTCGCTTTCCTTTATAATGTATAGGGGAAACAAAAAATGCCGAACCAATCGAGAGTGGTGACTCTCAACGGGTTCGGCATAACGAACAAGAAACCGTTGGAAACTTTGTGAAAGTTTTTCGCAATAAAAAGAGCAGTATTCGGAAACTTCTCTCCAAATCTGCTCTCAATTCTCTTGAAAATCAAAAAACGCCCGTTCAAGTCCCAAAAACACTCGAAAACGGCCTTAGGTGATCCACGGTTTTGCGAATGAAATTTTAGTGTCTGTATACGCAAAAAAGTCCGAAAAATCGGACTTTTTGAGCATGTGATCTTTTTCGTCACATATAGATGGTTGGGGTGGAAGGATTTGAACCCTCGAATAACGGAGTCAGAGTCCGCTGCCTTACCGCTTGGCGACACCCCAGTATTTTGTCTGTGTCTCTCACAGCTTTTATATTATATCACATTTCGAACTGCTTGTCAACCCCTTTTTTCAATTTTTTTGAAAAATTTTTTAGGATTTTTCTCTCTATATATAAATAGGAAAGAGCCCTTGCCAAAGCTGCTGAAATGTGATGGATGTGTGATTAGTTTGCCCCGAAAACAGCGGGAAAATGTGCAAGTCTACAAAATTTGAAGGAATTGCCTTCTGGGGATTGACTTCTCAATCCGGCGTGCTATAATTAAAAAGGTCTGAGAACCGCAATATGCGGTGATTCATGAGGGAGAATAGGAGGTGGCAGCATGGAAACATGCAGGATATGCCGCTTTTTTGTCAGTGCCGTATGCGATGCGACCGGCGCCTGATGAACAGCTATTTCATCGATCTGCCGGAAGGCTAAAACAGAAAGGAGTACTGCTATGGCAGCAGCAATTACAGCCACAGTCATATTTGTGGTTATGTTTGTACTGGTCATTACTGAAAAAATTGAAAAGCATTATGTTACACTGGGGTGCGGTCTTCTGACCCTGATCGCCGTCTTCGGCATCTGCATGAAGGATTTCGGCATGATCTGGGATACGCTGAACCTGAAATCCATCATCAACCCTGAGTTCTGGCACAGCACCGGCGCCGAGTCCGAATCCGGCGGCGTGGACTGGGCAACCATCCTCTTCCTGGCCGGCATGATGGTCATGGTTGAGGGCATGGCACGCGTGGGCTTCTTCCGCTGGCTCTGCATGCGTCTTGCCAAGATCGTTCATTATAAGACCATCCCGATTTTCTTTGCATTTATGTGCATGTCCTTCTTCCTTGCGATGTTCATCGACAGCATCACCGTGATCCTGTTCCTGGCATCCGTCACCATTGAGCTGGCACAGCTTCTGAAGTTCAAGCCCGTGCCCATGATCCTGGCCGAGATCTTCTGCGCCAACCTCGGCGGCTCCTCTACCATGTGCGGTGACCCGCCCAACATCATCATCGGTACGCAGCTCAACTACACCTTCATGGATTTTGTAACGAACACCGGCGTGATTGCCATCATTTCCTTTGTGTTCATTCTGGTATATTTCTTCCTCGTGATGCGCAAGGAGCTGTCCGGCAATGCAAGCAGCACGGACTATGCGAATATGCCTTCCCCCGAAAGCGCCATTACCGATAAGCCCGGCTTCATCATCAATACCATCATCTTCCTCTGTGCGGTGGTGCTGCTCGTGACCCATTCCATGACCCACCTGACCGTGGCATTCATCGGCGTGGCCGTTGCGATTGTGACCATGATCACCTCCGGCAAGCATCTCCCTGAAGTGATGAAGAAGGTCGATTACAAGACCCTGCTCTTCTTCCTCGGTCTCTTTATTGTCGTGGCAGGTCTCGAAAAGACCGGCGTACTTGAAGTGATCGCTACATTCATTCAGAATATCAGCGGCGGCAATGCTTATCTCATGGTAGCCATTATCATCTGGCTGTCCGCCATTGCCAGCGCCTTCATCGACAACATTCCGTTTGCAGCCACCATGGTACCGGTTATCCGTACACTGGCTGAAACATCCGGTATGAGCATTGATACACTTGCCTGGTCTCTGGCAGTCGGTACGGACGTCGGCGGCAGTGCCACACCCATCGGTGCTTCTGCGAATGTTGTTGGTACAGCCGCAGCAGCCAAGGCAGGTCATCCCATCGGCTGGGGTACCTACTGCAAGAAGATGGCGCCTGCAACGCTGATTGTACTCGCCATTGCAACTGTATATATTTGTGTGGTTTATCTGTAATAAGAGAAATGGAGGGGAACACCTATGGAAAAACAAGTAATCATTGCCATCAGCCGTGAGTACGGCACAAGCGGCCATAATATCGCACAGGGCCTGGCCAATCGTTTTGATCTGCCGCTGTACAACAGAAACATGCTCGACGACATTGCCGCCCACAAGGATGTGGATGTGAACAATCTGCACAAGTATGACGAGCGTCCCCGCAATATGCTGATTTCCCGTACCGTGAAGGGCATGTCCAATTCTCCGGAAGAGGTCATTGCCAACTTCCAGTTCGATTACCTGAAGCAGAAGGCACAGAGCGGCGAATCCTTTGTGGTGGTCGGCCGCTGTGCAGAGCATGTGCTGCGTGAGTATCCGGGTCTGGTGAAGATCTTTGTCCTCGGTGACAAGGAGGATAAGATCCGCCTGGTTATGGAAAAGCGCAATGTTTCCGAGAAGGAAGCCGCTTCCATCATGGCACGCCACGACAAGAAGCGTAAGGCATACCACAACTACCACTGCCCGATCAAGTGGGGCGATTCCAGAGGCTACGATGTGACCATCAATATCAGCCGTCTGGGTCTGGAAAAGACCACGGATGTACTGGAACAGTATGTGCGTATGAGAATGGAACAGATGTAAGACAGAACACCCCTCCGTCATGGAGGGGTGTTTTTCAATCCGAATCCCAGTCCTGCAGGATCCGGTTCAGCTCGGCCTCGCTCCGGACAACAATGCCCTCCGCCAATGCCTGACGGTCGGCATCGGACAGGAGATACACCTCCATGTCCAGAATCCGGTAGGGCTTGGCACTGTTCTCACGATAGAGTGCAAGATGCCCGCCGCATTCTCCAAGCACATAGCCGCACGCAGACTGATCCGAGAGGGAAGCGTCCCGCACCGCAGCCCGCCCCTTCTGCTGCGCCAGCCCCTTTGCGGCGGATATGGTGATGATCACCGCAGAAATCGCCATCGATGTAATCAGCAGATAAAGCTGCACCCGCTGCCTGCTTTGCATAGCAAGACTCCTTTCCGGTCTGTTTTTGCCCATTCCGATTTCTGCCATGGCAGAAATCAGAAAATCCTGACAGATTCAGTATGTCCTGAATGGAAAAGTTTATGCAAAAAGGCGTTTTTTCAAAAAAAGTATTAACAAATCCGGTTTTATGTGCTATAATAACAATGTGTAACTATGGACAAAATCCAGCGCAGCAGCGTCATACTGTGCTGAAAAATAACAGAGAAAGGATTACTGAATCATGCAAGAACGTACATCCGGTCAGCGCAGACGCCGTCCCTCGACGTCGCCGGCAGCTTCTTCCCAGAAAAAGAAGAAAAAGAAGCCGCATAAGGCCTGGCGCATCATCAAACGGCTTTTTTCGATCCTTGTTTCGACCATTCTCTCGCTGTTCCTGATCTGTATCATTACCGGCACAATCGTTGCCACGGCAGCGGCCATCTATGTCCTTGACTTCATGGATGAGGCCTCCACCATTACCCTTGAGGAAATGGAGCTGAGCTATAACACCAACGTCTATGCCACCGACAAGGACGGCAACCTGCTCAATATCTATCAGGTCAACAACGAGACACAGCGTATTCCCGTTACGCTCGATGAGATTCCCCGCCACACCCTTGATGCGTTTGTGTACACCGAGGACGAGCGTTTCTACACCCACGACGGTGTGGACTATAAGAATACCATCGGTGCGTTCCTGAACCTGATCCTCGAGTTCTGGGATTCCGAGCGAGGCGGCTCTACCATTACCCAGCAGCTCATCAAGAACGTGACCGGTGACGATGATCCGTCTCCCTCCCGTAAGATCCGTGAGATCTTCCGTGCGATGACGCTCGAGAAGAACTACGACAAGGACGAAATCATCGAGACCTACCTCAACTATATCGGCTTCGGCGGCTCCTGCAACGGCATTGAGCTGGCCTCTATCAAGTACTTCGGCAAGAATGTCGGCGATCTGACCATCGCAGAAAGTGCTGTGCTTGCGGCCATTCCGCAGTCGCCCGAATCGATCAACCCCTTTGCCGGCTATACGGATGACGAAACCGGTGAGTGGGTGGCAAGCGGCCGTGTCCGCAACCGTGAGCGTATGGAATACGTTCTCTGGCAGATGTATGAACACGGTGCCATCACCTATGATGAATATCAGGATGCACTCAGTGAAGAGATCCTCTTCACCGATACCGAGGAATACAAGAAGCTCCATCCCGAGGAGAATGCTGACGAGTATAACGACGGCACCCAGCCGATCTCCTGGGCTGTGGAAGCGGCCATCCGTGAGGTGCAGTCCTATCTGATGGAAACCTATCAGATCGACAAGGAAGAGGCACTCTCCCGCATCAACAGCGGCGGCTACCAGATCTATACCACTGTTGACTGGGAAATGCAGCAGTATGTCGAGGAACGCTACCTCGATCTGAATAATCTGGTCAGGGCCAAGGACGTGGCCAAGTATGAGGATACCAATGGCGACGGCACCATTGATGATCTCGATACTGTCATCTATCCCCAGTCCGCCTTCATCGCCCTCAACTACGACGGCAGCGTGCGCTGCGTAGTCGGTGCGGTCGGCGAGAAGACCCAGTCCATCATCTGGAACTATGCAACCATGGAACCCCGTCAGCCCGGTTCGACCATCAAGCCCATTACCGGCTACGGCTATGGTATCTATACAAACGAATTCCACTGGGGCTCCCAGATCCTCGACAGCGGTCTGAAGATGCCCGACGGCTCCATCTGGCCGGAAAACTACGGCGGCAGCAAGGGCTCCGGCAATAACCTTGCCCTGTCCTATGGCTTGATGAAGTCCCTCAATACCATTTCCGCACGACTCGTCGATGCTCTGACCCCCGAGCAGGTGTTCAGCTTTGCCACGGACAAGATGGGTCTGGAACTGCTGGAAATGGATGCCGGCGGCCGTACTGACATTGCGCTCTCTCCCTTGAGCGTAGGTGCGCTGACCTACGGCGTAACCCTGCAGAACATGGTCAATGCCTATATCCCGTACGGCAACGGCGGTACCTATTATTCCGCTCATATCGTAAGCCGTCTGGAGCAGGGCAACCATGAGCTTGTTTACGAAAACAATGGCGATCCCTATGAGGCCGTTGACCCCGAGACCGCTTATGTCATGAACCGTCTGATGAAGAATGTTGTATCCTCCAATGGTACAGCGGGTGCTGCACAGCTCTCCAATAAGGATGTAGTCGGCAAGACCGGTACCACACAGAACTGGGATGACCTCTGGTTCATCGGTCTGACCGAGGACTTCGTGTCCGGCGTCTGGATCGGTTATACCGAACGTGACAGAATTGTAGCGAACCCCTCTTCCGCAAAGCTCTGGTACAATGTCATCGGTGAGTACGCAAACAGCCTTGAGACCGATGCTGAGTATCCTACCTGCGAATCCGTCATCTGTGCACCCATCTGCAAGAAGACCGGCATGATTGCAGGTGAGGGCTGTGAGAAGGGTGAGAAGGGATACTGGAAGCCGGATAATGCGCCCAGGTGCAGCGGCTGCGAGCCGGAGGAGACAACGGAAGATCCAAGTGCTACTACCGAATCCGGTGAGGCACCGTCCTCCACAGCTTCCGGCGGCACCACACCCAAGCCGACCGATCCGCCCGTTGTGGAACCCACGGATCCGCCCGAGCCCCCGCCGACCGATCCGCCTGCGGATCCGCCGCCCGATCCCCCGGCAGACCCTGCCGCATAAAGGAGAACTATGAGTCAGAACATCACATTTTCCGCGCCCTGCCATTTCGGACTCGAAAAGGTACTGCGTTTTGAAGTGACGAGAATCGGCGGTGAAAACATCACTGTCCAGGATGGCAGAGTCAGCTGGACGGGTGATTTCACCACGCTCGCCAAGGCCAATCTGGAGCTGTCCGTTGCGGAACGTGTCCAGATTCTGCTGGCCGAATATAAGGCCGAGACCTTTGAGGAGCTGTTTGAGGGCATGTATGCGGCCCCCCTTGAAGCGTTTATCGGCAGGGAAGATGCCTTCCCGATCAAGGGCCATTCCCTGAACTCCACCCTGCACAGCATTCCCGCCTGCCAGAAGATCCTGAAGAAGGCCGCCGTGAAGCGCTTGCAGAGAGCCTACAAGACAAGCGAATTCCTGCCCGAGACCGGCAGTCTGCATCAGCTGCAGTTTACCATTCTCAAGAATCGCGTGAGCATTTATCTCGATACCACGGGTGCAGGCCTGCACAAGAGAGGCTACCGCCGCAATGCGAACCTCGCTCCCATCCGTGAGACACTGGCCGCCGGTATCCTCGATCTTGCCAGAATGCGCAGTGATACAATCATCTGTGACCCGTTCTGCGGCAGCGGCACCTTCCTGATTGAAGCGGCCCGCCGTGCGTGCAGAATTGCACCGGGCCTCGACCGTCGCTTCATTGCCGAGCAGTGGGACTGCGTACCGAAGTCCGCATGGCAGAATGCCCGCAGCGAAGCCCTTGACCGGATCGACCGCAAGGTCGGCTTCATCGGCTATGGCTTTGATGCCGATCCCCATGCCATCGCCCTGACGATGGACAATGCCAAGAAAGCGGGCGTTGCGGAGCTGATTCGTGTGGAGCAGCGTGATATTGCCGATTTTGAACCCATCCCCGATGCGGTGATCGTCTGCAACCCGCCCTATGGCGAGAGAATGCTCGAGCAGCAGGAGGCAAGAAATGTCTACCGCACGATGGGCAAGGTGCTGAAGACCCCCGCCTACATCATCTGCGGCGATGAGGATTTCGAGTTTGCCTTCGGCAGAAAGGCGGACAAGCGACGCAAGCTCTACAACGGCATGATTTCCTGCCAGCTGTACAGCTATTTCGGCTCGCCCAAAAAATGAAGAGCATAAAAACAGCCTGCAAAAGCAGGCTGTTTTTTCATGCTGTTCCATCCCCCTTGACATGAGAACAAAAATTCTGTATAATATGAGATAGAGTATCATAAGGGAGGAAACTGCCATGCAGGGTGTTTGCTTTACCGGTCACAGAAACCTGCCGGCGTCGGAGCAGTTGCGGCATGAACTGACGACGACAATTGAAATGCTCATTGCCATCGGTGCGGAGGACTTCTATGCCGGCGGCGCACTCGGGTGGGATACGCTCTGTGCGCAGACTGTCCTCTCTCTGCAAAGAGAATACCCGTGGATTCGTCTGCATCTGCTGCTGCCCTGTCCCGCCGAGGTGCAGACAGCCAGCTGGAATCCCATGCAGAAAGCGGAATTCTGGGCGATCCTCAATCAGGCAAACAGCGTGACCCATGTGTCCGAAAGCTATCATAAGTCCTGCATGCGTAAGCGGAACGCCGCCCTTGTGGAAGCGGCCGACTGTATGGTCTGCTTCTATCACAGCAAGAATTCTCACAGCGGCACCGGCCAGACTGTACGCATGGCTGAGAAGAAAGAAATACGCATCATCAATCTCGCCAAATAAGACAAAAACACCCGCTGCATTGCAGCGGGTGTTTTATCATCAGAATATGGTTTCTGCTTACGCCTTGCCAACAGAGCCGAAGAGCTCCATCTTTTCCTTAACAGTTGCCTTGATTGCCTCGAAGCCGGGAGCCAGAAGCTTTCTGGGGTCGAAGCCCTTGCCCAGGAGATCCTTGCCTGCTTCAATGTAAGCACGGGTAGCTTCCTGGAAGGAGAGCTGGCACTCTGTGTTTACGTTGATCTTTGCAACGCCCAGAGAGATTGCCTTCTTGATCATGTCAGCAGGGATGCCTGTACCGCCGTGCAGTACCAGAGGCATATCGCCAACCTTTTCCTTGATGGCAGCCAGAGTCTCGAAGGACAGACCTTCCCAGTTCTCAGGATACTTGCCGTGGATGTTGCCGATGCCGGCAGCCAGCATTGTTACACCCAGATCTGCAACAGCCTTGCACTCGTCGGGATCTGCGCACTCGCCCTTACCGATTACGCCGTCTTCCTCGCCGCCGATGGAACCAACCTCAGCCTCGAGAGAAATGCCCAGAACCTCACATGCATTGACAAGAGCAGTGGTCTTTGCAATGTTCTCCTCGATCGGATAGTGAGAACCGTCGAACATTACGGAAGAGAATCCTGCGTTGATGCAAGCCTTTGCGCCCTCGAAAGAGCCGTGGTCCAGATGCAGTGCAACGGGAACAGTGATGCCCAGCTCCTCGATCATGCCCTCAACCATGCCAACGATGGTCTTGTAGCCGCACATGTACTTGCCTGCGCCCTCAGATACACCGAGGATAACGGGAGACTGATTCTCCTGAGCCGTCAGCAGGATTGCCTTTGTCCATTCGAGGTTGTTAATGTTGAACTGGCCAACAGCGTACTTGCCTTCGCGTGCCTTGTTCAGCATGTCCTTAGCAGAAACTAACATATTAAATGTCCTCCTAAATATTTTTCGCAGGGCGTCTTGCCCATCGTTATTATTATAACAAATTTTCCTGCGGATTGCAAGTGGTTTGGGGAAAAAATTTCGATTTTTGCGCAGTTTGTGCGGTTTTCATAACAATGCGGATACGGACGCCCGAATGTTGTATGGCAAAATTGCATGCGGTTTCTGCTATATGCATAAAAGAACAGGGCCTGATTTGCGTTTCTTCGTGTATTTCGGTGAAAATGCGAGAAAATCATTGACATTTCGGTAAATCTGATTTACAATATAGATATCGATCACAGAGAGGGAGGATGAATTATTATGTGGTCAAGAGAAATGTTAAAGAAAAATGCATGGAATTCCCTGAAGGGCTACTACTGGATGGCATTCCTTGTGTGCTTTGTGGCACAGATGCTCGGCGGCGGTACCGCCAATACCAGCTCATCGTTCAGCTTTCCGTCATCATCAATGACTGAACTGACGGAATTGTCAGGCGAAGATCCGGAAAGCATTTTTGCGGTTCTGGCCATTCTGGCAATGGTGTTTGTGATTTTCATCATTACATATGTGTTTGTCATGGCATTTGCACTGGCAATTTATGCGTTCCTCGGCGGCCCTGTTGAGGTCGGCAAGTGCAAGTTCTTCCAGCAGGCACGCACGGGCGATGTGAATTTCAGCTATCTGTTCCATCAGTTCGGCGGCGGCCGCTATATGAATACCGTAAAGGTGCAGTTCTTCCGCATGCTTTACACCACATTGTGGTCGATGCTGTTCTGGGTGCCCGGCATCATCAAGGGTCTGGAATACTTCCTGATTCCTTACCTGATGGCTGAGAATCCGAACATGTCCAAGGACAGAGCATTTGAGATCTCCAGAAAGACCATGGACGGCGAGAAGTGGAACCTTTTCGTACTGCAGCTGTCCTTCATCGGCTGGGTGCTGCTGGGTGTCATGGCATGCTGCATCGGTACTTATTTTGTTGTGCCCTATCAGCAGGCCACCTTTGCAGAGTTCTATGCCTGCATGCGTGCCAAGATGATTGCGCAGGGCATTACCACTGAGCAGGAACTGACCGGCTGTGCAGCCTATGTGGTAGAATAATTTAAAAATGACAAAGCCGGCGCATTCTGCAGTCGGCTTTTGCCGTACTTTGATGACATGAGAGGAGAGATTGATTATGTGGACAAGAGAAATGCTCAAGAAAAATGCCAAGGAGAACCTGAAGCAGTACTTCTGGATGGCACTGGGTGTCAGTGCGGTTGCCTTTTTGCTTGACGGTACGGAGGAGGGTGTCTATGTCGATTACGGCGGCGCCATTGAGGGCTTTGCCAATTTTTTGACGATTTTTGGGGAGACCAGCAATGATCTCGGCACTGCCATTTTACTTAGTCTGGGGCTTTCGATATTTTGTGTGGCGATCGGTCTGTGTCTGAATATGCTGGTTTACAGCATGCTCTGCGGCCCGATTCTGGTGGGTAAGCATATGTTCTATCTCCGTGCAAGGCAGGGGGACGTACGCTTCGGCAATCTGTTCTCCTCGTTCCGTGACGGAAGATATACATCCATTGCCAAGACCATGTTCTTCCATCATCTGTATATCACGCTGTGGGGACTGCTGTTTGTGATTCCGGGTATTGCAAAGAATATGGAGTATTTTCTGGTGCCGTACCTGATTGCGGAGAACCCGAAGCTGTCGTGGAAGCGTGCCTCTGAGATTTCGAGCCGCACGATGGACGGCGAGAAGTGGAATCTCTTCGTGCTGCAGCTGTCCTTCCTTGGCTGGTATATTCTTGGTGCACTGTGCTGCTGCGTGGGTACCTATGCCGTGCAGCCGTATGAGCATGCGACCTATGCAGAGTTCTACACCTGCATGCGTGCAAAGATGATGGCACTGGGCATTACGGATGAAGCCGAGCTGTCCGGTGAATATGAAGTGATCGGATAAGAGCGTCCCGATGCAGCTGAACAACTGCGGCGCAGTGCTGCGTCCTTTCGCTCAACAAAAAGCACCCCGATGGGGTGCTTTTGTTTTTTAGGCAGCCGATGGAATCCGCTTGCGGCCGCTTTATGCCAGCACGTTCAGACGTGTGGCAAGCTTCTCTTTCATAAGCTCCGTCACGCTGCCGTCCGGATGCCGCTGCAGGATGTAACGGCCGTTCGAATACACAATGCTCCCGTCCGTGCAGAGCGTGTAATCCAGTACGCCGCGTGCGAGGATCTCTTCCGTTCCGTCCGGTGTGCGCCGCAGCAGAACACAGCTGCGGGGAAGAATGCCCGCATGCGGATCGCCATGCTTTTCATTTTCCTTCCGGTTTTTCTCTGCGTGAATGAGATTGCCCTCGAAGAACAGATCCTTCTCGGATTTCTGCTTGGACTTCACATCACTGCGTCTTCCGCTGTTGCGCAGCGGTTCGCCGCCGTATAAAGTCGTGAATACATTCAGAAATCCGAACAGTCCCTTGATCAGACGGTAAGGGAACAGCAGGACATCCTTGAGGACACTTCCGAGACTTGCATCTTCTTCACCCGCCATCTTGTAGGGGCGGCGGATGCAGTAGAGATTGTCCTGCTCATCCATTCTCGGCATCAGATAGTCGAAGCTCTCGCTCTCGAGAATCGTATCCATGCACTCTGTGTGGATGTTGTAGGAGGCAAGGCTGCGGGGTGAATAGGCCGCCACCTCTCCGCCCCGTCTTGCAATGCCGGCAGTCGAAAACAGGATCAGCCGTCCGTCCGGTGACCAGCCCGGATGAAGCTCGCAGGAATCACCGCCGGTGATCTCCGTGTAGACGCTCGACGGCAGCCGGAACAGGGCGAGATGACTCTGGCCGTTCGGATAGCGCACACAAGCTGCTGTGCTGCTGCCGTGCACCGCAATGTCGCCCAGCCGGATGTCATTGCCGGAACAGATATGTCCCTCCTGTTCCGCCTTTTCCGAAAGCGAACGCTTGTACAGACCGCCGGAAGCATCCAGCTGCAGCGTGTACAGCAGACCGTCCTCGTAGGCGGCCAGTCCGCCGTAGGTCACACTGGCATTGTGCGGCGTGGGATCTTCGGCCGTGCCCATGAACTGCGCACCCCGTCCGGTTGTCTTCCAGGCCTTGCCCTGCTGGATTTCGTTGATGGTGTTCTGGTAGTGCTGTGCCCGATAACTGGGCAGGTGAATGGATTTTCCGTTTTTTGCAAGATGAATGCCCTCAGGCGTCAGATAGAGCAGCTGCAAAATGATCCCTCCCGTTTGTTTCATATGGTAACATTATAGCATATTGCAGGGCTTTTTGTCAATTGCAGTGATGAAGTGCAGAGGGTTTGGGTGACCCACATACAACAAACCCTGCGGAGACGGCTTTTCTTTCCACAATGCGAGAAGCACGCAAACGGGCGGAAAGTGGTTCTTTTCCCCAGCTTTGCACATGTTTCAACACACTATATCTTGTGGTTACGAAAATACGTTCTGATTTTGACGCCTATGAATGCTTTGTGAAGAAAAAAGCGGCGGAGAATGTACGAAAACAGCCTAATTTGTGCTTTGTGCATAATTGCAAACAAGGTTTATTGTGAGATGTGACGGACGTTTTCGGCTTGACAAGAGGCTGGATATGCGGTATACTATACTATAGCAACGGAAAAATGATACAAGATATTGTGTAAAGAGAAAAGACAAAAGCAGAACGGTTATCCTACGAGAAAAAACATACAAAATGGAGGATGAAGGACATGCTGATTCACATCATTAAGCGCGACGGCAGAAAAGTGCCGTTCAATGTAGAGAAGATTACAAACGCCATTTTTAAGGCTGCCCAGGCTGTGGGCGGCACGGATTATCAGGAGGCAGCTTCCGCTGCGGAAGAGGTATGCCGCCTGTGTGAAGCCCTGTACGGTGAGAATGTGCCGAGCGTAGAGCAGGTACAGGATCTGGTGGAGAAGGTGCTGATCGAGCGCGGTCATGCCCAGACAGCCAAGGCCTATATTCTGTATCGCTATGAGCGCACCCGTTCCAGAGAGATGAAGACCAACCTCATGAGCGTGCTCAACGAGCTGACCTTCCATTCTGCGAAGGACAGCGATATCAAGCGTGAGAACGCCAATATCGACGGCGATACCGCCATGGGCACCATGCTCAAGTACGGCAGCGTATCCGCCAAGGAGTTCTATGAGATGTATGTGCTCAAGCCCGAGCATGCCAAGGCACATGCGGGCGGTGACATCCACATCCATGATCTCGACTTCCTGACCCTGACCACCACATGCTGCCAGATCGATCTGATTAAGCTGTTCCGCGGCGGTTTCTCCACGGGTCACGGCTTCCTGCGTGAGCCGAACGACATCGCAAGCTACTCCGCTCTTGCCTGCATTGCCATTCAGTCGAATCAGAATGATCAGCACGGCGGCCAGAGCGTGCCGAACTTTGACTATGCCATGGCGGAGGGCGTCCGCAAGACCTATGCGTCCCGCTACAAGCAGAATGTCATCCGTGCCCTCGAGCTGCTCTATGGCTGCGAGGATGCCGAGGCACTGGCCGATGGTCTGATGGAGGCCATGGAAGCAGAACAGCTCTGCCCCGTTCTTGCCGACAACAATGGCTTTGCAGAGAAGGCAACCGCCTATCTGACTGCCAATATGGACTGCGGCAATGATGTGGCACCCATTCTCGCTTTCGCTGCCAAGCAGGCATACAAGGAAACCAACCGTGCTACTTATCAGGCAATGGAAGCGCTGGTGCACAACCTCAATACCATGAACAGCCGTGCGGGTGCACAGACACCGTTCTCGTCCATCAACTACGGTACGGACATCACACCCGAGGGCAGAATGGTCATCGAGAACATCCTTCTGGCCAATGAAGCCGGTCTCGGCAACGGCGAGACCCCCATCTTCCCGATTCATATCTTCAAGATCAAGGAAGGCATCAACTACAATCCGGAGGATCCCAACTACGATCTGTTCAAGCTGGCGTGCAGAGTTTCTGCAAAGCGCCTGTTCCCGAACTTCTCCTTCATCGATGCCCCCTATAACCTCCAGTATTACAAGGAGGGCGACTACCGTACGGAGATTTCCTACATGGGCTGCCGTACGAGAGTCATCGGCAACACCTACGACCCCGACCGTGAGATCGTCACCGGCCGCGGCAATCTGAGCTTCACTTCTGTGAATCTGCCCCGTCTTGCCATCAAGGCTGACCACGACCTCGACAAGTTCTTCGAGGGACTCGATCACATGATGAATCTGGCCATCGACCAGCTCATGGATCGCTTCCGCATTCAGGCACAGAAGAAGGTGCGCAACTTCCCGTTCCTGATGGGACAGGGCATCTGGCTGGATTCCGAGGGACTCGGCCCCGATGACTGCATCGGCGAAGTGCTCAAGCACGGTACACTGTCCGTGGGCTTCATCGGCCTTGCAGAAACCCTGAAGGCACTGATCGGTGAGCATCACGGCGAGAGCGAGCGTGCAAGAGAGCTGGGTCTGGAGATCATCGGCAGAATGCGTAAGCGTCTGGATGATGAATCCAAGGCAACGGGTCTGAACTTCTCCCTGCTGGCAACACCTGCCGAGGGCCTGTCCGGCCGTTTTGTCGGCATGGATGCCAAGAAGTACGGCGTGATCGAGGGCGTCACCGACAGGGATTACTACACCAATTCCTTCCATGTACCGGTGCATTACCCGATCAGTGCATTCGAGAAGATCCAGATCGAGGCACCCTATCATGCACTGACCAACGCCGGTCACATCAGCTATGTCGAGCTGGATGGCGACCCGCTTGAGAATCTCGCCGCTTTTGAGAAGGTCATCCGCTGCATGAAGGAGTCCGGCATCGGCTATGGTTCGATCAACCATCCTGTGGATCGTGACCCTGTCTGCGGCTTCACCGGCATCATCGGCGACAAGTGCCCGATGTGCGGCCGTCCCGAGAAGGATCACAATCAGGTGAGCTTCGAGCGTATCCGCCGCATCACAGGCTATCTGGTCGGCACACTTGACCGCTTCAACAATGCCAAGCGCAGTGAAGTGAACGACAGAGTGAAGCATAACGTATAAATACAAGCATGCTCTTCCGGCACGTCCGGAAGGGCATCTTTGAGTATCCGATAGGATAAGGAGTGAGCAGTATGCACCTTCAGCTTTCCGGCACAGCCAATGATTCCATCGTAGACGGCCCCGGTCTGCGCTTTACCATATTTGTACAGGGCTGCCCCCATCATTGTCCGGGCTGCCATAATCCCCAGACCCATCCCTTTGAGGGCGGCACCGTGACGGAACCGGAGACGCTGCTCGAGCGGATCCGGAAGAATCCGCTGCTCGACGGTGTGACTTTTTCCGGCGGCGAGCCGTTCTGTCAGGCAAAGGCCCTTGCAGCGCTCGGTGAGGAGATCCATCGCATGGGACTGAATATCGTGACCTACACGGGCTATACCTTTGAGTATCTTCTGGCGCACAGCGAAGAACAGCACTACGGCGAGCTGCTTGCTGTGACTGATTACCTCATTGACGGGCCGTTTATCGAGTCGCAGAAGAGCTATCAGCTGCATTTCCGCGGCAGTGCCAACCAGCGCATTCTGGATTGCAGACAGAGCCTTGCAGAGGGCCGTGCCGTCGAAACGGAGCTGTAAGAATGAATTACACCTATATGGTACGCTGTGCGGACGGCACGCTGTACACGGGCTGGACGAATGACCTCGACCGCAGGATTGCTGCACACAACGCCGGAAAGGGCGCAAAATATACCTTTTCCCGCCGGCCGGTGACGCTGGTCTATGCCGAAATGCATGCTGACAAGGTGCATGCCATGCAGCGGGAATACCGCATCAAACGCCTGACACGCACCGAAAAGGAAGCCCTTGCAGCGGCCTATACGGGTACACCCCTTCCCATGGACGATGCGGAGGCGGCAATGCCCGATACCACAGAGATCAATGAATGAACAGGAGCGATTGCTATGCTTGCGAATTACCATACCCACACCATCCGGTGCCAGCATGCCAAAGGGGAGGACAGAGCCTATGTCGAGGAAGCCATCCGGAACGGCATGAAGGTGCTGGGTTTTGCCGATCACTGCCCTTGGGTGTACGATGACGGCTTTGTCTCCGGCACACGGATGACGCCCTCGCAGCTGGACGAATATTTCACCTCTCTTGAGGCGCTGAAGAAAGAGTATGCACGGGACATTACCCTGTACATCGGCTTCGAATCGGAGTACATCCCCGAGCAGATGGCAGCACAGGACAGGCTGCTGGCGGATTATCCGGTGGACTATATGATCCTCGGACAGCATTTCCTCGAGCGTGAACCCCACAGCGCCTATACGGGCTTTCCGACCGATCGGCCGGAAGAGCTGATCCGCTATGTGGATCTGTGCATTGAGGGCATGGAATCCGGCCGCTATCTCTATGTGGCACATCCCGACCTGCTGCATTTCACCGGCGATCCGGCAATCTATGATGCCCAGTATCTGCGACTGTGCCGTTATCTGAAGGAAAAGAACATCCCCGTGGAAATCAATCTGCTGGGTGTGGTGGAGGGACGGCATTATACCTCCGAACGATTCCTCAATCTTGCTGCAAAGGCGGGGAATTCTGTGATCATCGGCTGCGATGCCCACACCCCCGATCGCTTGTCCTATACCGAGGGACATGAAGTCTGCCGCCGCATGGCGGAACAAGCGGGACTTCCGATTGTTGATTTCCTGCCCGGCTTCGGCCCTGCCCTGTAATGATGCATCCGCCGCTCACTGAATGTGGGCGGCGTTTTTTGTCGGATTTGCATGCTTTCTGTACAAAACACTCTTGACAAATTTTTCACAATGTGGTAAAATGTAAACAGTGTGTATTTAGAAGCAATGAAAAGGAGTGACTCATTTTGGATGCATTTCTCAACAGCATCAGCAGTGTGATCAGCATCCCGCTGATCGTATTCATTCTGGCGGCCGGTATCTACCTGTCCTGCCGGACGGGCTTTGTGCAGGTGTTCCATCTGCCGCGCGCCCTCCGCTATATGTTCAAGGACGAGGACGGTGCAAGCGGCGAGGTATCCGGCTTTGCGTCGCTGTGTACGGCGCTTTCCTCCACCATCGGAACCGGCAACATTGTGGGCGTGGCCACGGCTGTGGGCATTCTGGCCGGCGGGCCGGGTGCACTCTTATGGATGTGGGTGGCAGCCTTCTTCGGTATGGCGACCAAGTATGCCGAGGGCCTTCTGGCGGTCAAGTACCGCACCATCGATGAGGATGGTCATGTGCTCGGCGGTCCGTTCTACTACATCGAAAACGGTCTGGGCAAGAAATGGAAGTGGCTCGGCAAGATTTTCGCTTTTTTCGGTGCCTGTGTCGGCCTGATGGGCATCGGCACCTTCTCTCAGGTGAATGGCATTTCAGGCGCTGCAGAGGGTTTCTTTGCCCCCTATTTTCCGGCAACGGTGACGCTGTTCGGCATGGAGTATTCCATCGTGACCATCATCACCGGCGTGCTGGTGGCTGTGGCTGCGGGGCTTGTGGTCATCGGCGGCCTTCAGCGCATCAGCAGCGTGTCGCAGGTCGTTGTGCCGTTTATGGCGATCCTGTATGTGGTGACTGTGATTGCACTGTTCGTCACCAATTTTGACAAGCTCCCCGGCGCACTGGCTGAGATCGTGCAGGGGGCATTCGGCATCAAGCCGATTTCCGGCGGTATTCTCGCATCCGTCATCATGTCCATGCGCAACGGCGTGGCACGCGGCATCTTCTCGAACGAAGCTGGTCTCGGCTCGGCCCCCATTGCCTCGGCGGCTGCCAAGACAAAGGAACCCGTTCGTCAGGGTCTGATCTCCATGACCGGTACCTTCATCGATACCATTGTCATCTGCACAATGACAGGCCTGTCCATCGTGATGATGGGCTCTTGGGCGGATGAAACTCTTGAGGGCGTGGCGGTGACGACCGATGCCTTCCAGAAGGGCTTCCATTTTCTCCCGAAGGAAATCCCCGCCTTCATCCTGATGATCTGTCTCGTGTTCTTTGCCTTCACCACCATCATCGGCTGGAATTACTACGGCGAACGCTGCGTAGAATATCTCAGCGGCAAGAACAAGGCGGTTGTGATGGTTTATCGTATTCTTTACATTCTGGCCGTTTTCATCGGCCCCTACATGACCGTATCTGCGGTCTGGACGATTGCGGATATCTTCAACAGTCTGATGGCTCTGCCGAACCTGGTGGCACTCTTCGGTCTGAGCGGCGTGATTGCCTCCGAAACCAAGTCCTATTTCATCCGCCTGAAGGCCGGCGAAATCAAGGACTGACACAGCCTGGGAAGGAGACCTTATGGAACTGAAACAGCATAAAAAAGACCTGCGCCGTGCCTCGAACACAGCGGGTCTGATGATGATCGTTTTCTATGCATTGTCCATTGGCGTGAGCTTTCTGCTGCCCTTTGTCCTGTCCCTGTGCATGTCTCCTTACAGCAGCCATTATGAGGATGTGTATCAGCTGGCGGCCTATACGATTCAGTATCCTGTGATTGTTCCGACACTCCTGCTGCTGTTCTGGCTGCTGTGCGGCCGGAAGAACGGCATTTCCATCCGGAAGGGCTTTGCAAAGCCGGCTGTCCCCGTCTGGCGTATGCTGGTCTGGATTGTGATGTGTGCAGGTCTCATCTACATGTCCGCCTATCTGTCCCAGTTTCTCAATGTCATACTGGAATCGGCGGTCGACAAGCTCTTCGGGATTGATCTTGTACAGCCAGAGATGGCGGCACGCGAATCGCTCATGTCAAAGATCGGCAACATCTATGCCATCGTCCTGCTGGCGCCCTTTTTTGAGGAGCTGTTGTTCCGTGCTTCGATCTTCCGGAGTCTTCAGCCTTATGGGAACTGGCCGGCGGCCGTGATGTGCGGCATCCTGTTCGGCCTCTGGCATGCTAATTACGGCCAGACGCTTTATGCGGCTGTGATGGGCATCTGTGCGTGCTTCCTGGTAGTCAAGACCGGCACGGTGCTGGCACCCTATCTGCTGCATCTGTTCATCAATACCATCGGCGGCATTCAGTCGCTGTTCATCGGCGGCATCGATCAGGAGAAGCTGCTTGAAGCGGATATCGAATGGATGATTGAGAACATCGGCACGCTGTCGATTCTGATGGTGATGGGCGGACTAATCCTCTGTCTGATGCTGGCAGCGGTGATTATTCTGATTCTTGAGCTTGTTTTCCATCGTGAGACGTTCCGGATGGGAAAGAGTGAGACCGGACTGACCGGCGGTCAGGCATTTCTGACCATGCTGACATCCCCCGGCATGCTGCTTGCATGGCTGATGCTGATCGCCATGACCGTGCTGCGTGCGGTGGGGCTGTGGTAACTGCCGATCGAGAAATATTGTTAAAATGAAAAACCCGCCGAAATCGTGTTTGCGATAGGGAATATCTCTACCAAATCGATTGGGCAAGCAAAAGCCATGCAGTTACATTGTCTGCATGGCTTTTTGTTTTAAAAAAAAACTCCATGAATACAACCCATTGTCGTAAGCGCCCACTAGCGAAACAAGGATAGTATAATAATAGCGAAACGAATGGATAGAGCAAGGCAACTGACATTTAATGAATTATACGAAACCTCGTATCTCACAAAAAGATACGAGGTTTTTCACATATATGTTATTTTGGCAAAGTTATCCTGAATGTAGCGCCGCCACCTTTCGTATCGGAAACCGAAATCGTACCGTGATGCAGCTCTACGATTTCCTTTGCAATCGAAAGTCCAAGCCCGAAATGAGACTTGCTTGTGCGTGATTCGTCTGCACGATAGAAACGATCAAAAATTCGTTTCTTTGCTGCATCATCAATGCCGATTCCACTGTCTGCAACCTCAATGCAGTACGATTTTACAGTTTCTGAGCTTTTCAAGACTACAGTCCCACCCTCCGGTGTATAGCTAATGGCATTGTCAAGAAGAATAGCAATGACCTGCTTCATCCTTTCGCAGTCGACAGACTCAGCAACAAGAGTATTGTCCGGCAGTTCTACAGAAAATTTGATTTTCTTTTCCCTTGCAGGAGCGGAAAATGCTTCATAGCATTCCAGTACAAGCGTATCGAGCTCCGTTCTGCCAAAGCTTGTCTGAAAGCTGCGATTGTCACTTCTTGCAAGCGTCAGCAGGTCATTCGTCAGACGAGCAAGCCGCTTGCCCTCCTTTCCGGCAATGGAAGCAAATTCTCTTTGCTGTTCCGGCGTACCCTTTTCCATCGCTCCAAGGGCGGACAGAATCGTATTGACAGGGTTCCTGATTTCATGTGATGCAGCCGCAATAAACTGTGCCTGCTTCTCCTGTGACTCCTGAATCGGCTTCAGAAGTTTCTTTGTATAAAGCCATGAGAACGTAAACAAAGCCGCAATGCTTATAATAATTACAATGCCGAATCTAAAATACAGCGTATGGAGCTGTGCTTCAATCTTGCTGAGTGAGTGTATCACGAATATCTCACTGCTGCCTTTTTCTCCCGGAATTGTGATAACACTTACATGATAGCCATTCCCATTCTTCTTATATGAAAATTCCTGATGCTCTGCCGTATAAGGAGATGTAAGCGGTGAGAGATGATTCTGATAATAATGACGAATATCTTCAATCAATTGCTGTTCGGACTCGGTTTTCGTATCATGGGTAAAGCGGAACGGAATACCGTTGTCATACAGATAGAATAAATATTCATAGTTGCTTTGCAGATTTAAAAGCCAGTCATAGGATATGGATGAGTTTTTCTCAAAGCTCATTGTAAAAGTGTTGATGTCGCTCTGAAAGCCAATCAGTGCATTTTTATATAAGCTTCTATGACTGGTATACAGATAGAATACCGACATGATCGTCAGAATCAGAGTTGTGACAATGGTAAAAAGCAGAGTCAGCCGAAGATGTACCTTTTTGAACATAACTTAGCTCTCACTTTCTAATTCCAGACGATACCCAATGCCGCGGATCGTCTTGATATTGAGTGTGCTTCCCACATTCTTCAGCCGTCTGCGTATGAAGTACATATAGTTATCAAGATTGCCGTCGTCTATTTCATAATCTGCACCCCAGATTCTTGAAAGAATGGTACTTCTCTGCAAGGTCTGATTGGGATTTCGCAGAAACAGCAGCAGAAGTTCACCCTCTTTCTGAGAAAGCGTACAGCTGTCTTTGGAACTTGTGAGTACATTTGCATCCTGACTGTAAATCACATCGCCGATTTTAAGCTGATTCAGGTTTTCAAGATTCGGCGGACGACGGAGCAGACAGCGAATCCGAGCCATCAATTCTCCAAACTCAAACGGCTTTACAAGATAATCGTCCGCACCGCTGTCAAGTCCCGTGATCTTATCCGAAAGCTCTCCCAGCGCTGTCAGCAGAATGACAGGCGTCATGTTCTGCTTTGCACGCATTTCCTGCAAGATCGTGATACCGTCCTTATTAGGCAGCATACGGTCGAGGAGGACAATGTCATAGGCATTCTGACTGAGATAGTAATCCGCATCTGCACCATCAAAGCACACATCCACTGCATAGCCTTCCTGCTCAAGCTGAAACTGCAGGAGATAGCATTGCTTTTTATCATCTTCTATGATTATAATTCGCATGAAACTCACCTCACTGTCTTTATTATAGCACAAAAATCAGCTTTACGGAAGATTTAGAGATAAATTAGAGATAATTTTAGAGGTTATTTAGAGATTTGTGTGTTATGATAAGAACATACCAAATATGAGGAGGCAGGCGTTATGCGTAAGAAATTGATTGCTTTTGTGATGGCTGTTATGGTCACTTTTACTGTCACAGGCTGCAATGAACCCAAAGACGAAGGAACGGTTACATACAAAGGTAGATATGTGGAGGAGGAAGTTTCGCTTTTGGGTCAGTCTGGCTCATTCGGAGAATTGTTTCTGCATGATGGAACGGCAGCGTTTTTGGATTATGGAACAAAGGAGTTTTGTCATCTGAATGATGATAAATCAGAATTCAGCAAGTCGGTACTTCCGGATACCAGCAGCGTTGGAACAGATTTGCATGTTACTTGTGAAGTCTGTTCTTCGGACGGAACGTACTTTTTAAGTTACTACAATTTTTCTGTCAGTGATGAAATTCAGTATGCTATGATTACATCTGATGGTGAGATTTCATCTTTTTCACTGGACGGTATATATCTTACCATGATGGAATTTTCACAGGATGGAAGGCTGTTTGCGTTTGGAACCGGCGAATCAGGTTTTCAGGTATATGAAATTGATATGCAGCGTCAGTCTGCTAAGTCATTATTCTATTTAAATGGAGAAGCCTGTGCCTTTGATGTAGTGAATAACTACATTGTAGCGGTAGACTCCTCGGAGATGTACTTCTATGATTACAAAAATGAAGCAATTGTAGACACTCCTGAAGCTATGCAGGATTTTCTTATGGAACAAGGGGTATCTGTAGGACGGAATCATGTTGCTTATGATTTTTGCAGTGGCGAAGATGATTCTTTCTACATTGTTTCCAAAAAAGGTTTGTACCGTTATGTCATGGGCGGCAATATGGTGGAACAGCTTATTGACGGATATTCTTGCCGACTGGGCAATCCTGCCTATACAGTGAGTTCTGTAATTTGTGATGAAAATGGAAACCTTTTGATCAGCTATGAGGAAGGCGTTATCATGCGTTATCGTTATGATCCCGATGCTGTTAACGAAATTACCTCTACACTTAAAGTATACAGCCTTACTGAAAACGATACTCTGTCGCAGATCATTATAGAATACAGAATGAAAAATCCTACCGTGCGTGTGGATTATGAGATTGGCATGAGAAACGGTATCACTTATGATGACGCATTGAAAAACCTGACAACAGCGATTCTTTCAGACAATGCTCCCGATGTGATAATGCTGGACGGACTGGATATTGATAATTATATCGAAAAGGGTATGCTCCTTGACCTGACAGGCAGCGAAAATACTTGGAATCCTGAAAATGTTCTGCTTGATAATGTTGCGAAGTGGAACAACGATGATAGCGGACTTTATTCAGTGGCTTGTAAATTTGAACTGCCTGTTGTGATTGCTTGGCAGGAGGATATGGAGCATATCAGCAGCCTTTCTGATTTTGCCAATATAGTGGAAGAAAAATATGATGAGGACCAGCATAGTATTCCGCAATATGCAACCTACTTTCTGTCGGCAGAGGACATTATTGATACAGCATTTGCACTTGTTGGAGATGATGCAGTCACAGAAAATGGTATCAACAAAAATACGATGATACAAATTCTGAGTGATTGTGCAAGAATTTATCAAAGTGGTCCTTTGAATGATGAAAGATATGGAAATAGGGAATGGGTGTCATGGTACATGAATTCACTTGCGCCATCCGAAAAATGGGTAATTCGTCCAGCTGGAAGAGGCATGTTTATGCTGGATGAAGCGGCGGTTATTACAGCGGGTACGACAAGTGGATTTTATACCGACTTGAATTTGATCACTTCACTAAATACCGTAAATTCTGATATTAGTTATAAATATGGATTAAGCGATGAAAGCAACATCTTTATTCCAAAATGTAATCTTGGTATTTGTACTGCCGGAGATAATACGGAGGAAGCTCAGAATTTCCTTACAGCAGCTGTTTCAGAAAATGTACAAAACATAGAGCATTATGATGGATTCCCAGTTAATCAAAACTCGTTACAGAGGTTTTATGATAAGAATAAGAATTCCGATGATTTCGTTGGATTCGGTCTTGTTGAAGTAACAGTTAATACAACATGGATGGATGATACAGAAGTGGTTGAATTTCAAAATGCAATCGAAAATTTAAGTGAACCTGTATTGTTTGATACCATGACGCACGATATTATTATTAAAGTAGGAACACAGTGCCTTGAAGGTCATCTCACTCCGGAGGAAGCTGTTACTGAAATCACAAGACAGCTTGACCTGCGAATGAAGGAATAGCACAATGAAACGGTTAACATTGCGTAAACAAAATCTGCGGCACATACCTTTTCTTCTTCCAAGCTTTATTGGTGTTATGGTCTTTGTGCTGATACCCTTTGTGGATTCCGTCAGACGTTCCTTTTATGCCGCAGTTACGGGAGAGTTTGTGGGAGTGCAGAATTTCAAAGTCATTTCTGAAAATGAAGCCTTTGCATTGGCTGTGAAAAATACCGCACTGTTTACAGCCGTCTGTCTGCCGATATTGATCGTCCTGTCATTCTTTATTTCCTATGCTTTGTGCAAGCTGAGATACATTCGGCTTATTAAGTCAGCACTCCTGTTCCCCCTTGCAGTACCGACCGCAACACTTGTGCTTGTGTGGCAGGTTCTCTTTGATGATGCAGGCTATATCAATTCCATTATCACTGAGCTTGGCGGTACGGAAATACGATTTCTGCACAGTTCTGCCGCATTCTGGGTACTTGTGGGCAGCTATGTCTGGAAAAATCTTGGATATACGGTACTGTTGTGGGTGACGGGAATGATGAGCATTTCCACCTCCCTGACAGATGCCGCAAGGGTTGACGGAGCGAATGAGCGGCAATGCCTGTTCCATATTATTCTGCCGAATCTGAAACCAACGCTGTATACCATTACGATTATTTCATTCCTGAATTCGTTCAAGGTATTCCGTGAGGCTTACCTTGTTGCAGGCTCCTATCCCCATGACAGTATGTACCTTTTACAGCACTTGTTCAATAACTGGTTTGTCAACATGGAACTGGACAAAATGGCAGCAGCGGCTGTATGCGTATTCGGTGTGATATTTCTTGCTATCGTACTCTTACAGCGTGCATGGGATAAGGAGGGATGAGCATGAAAAAAGTAAGGACGGTTATTCTTTACCTACTCTTTGCACTGCTTTCTCTTGCGATCCTGTATCCTGTCGTGCTTGTCATTCTCTTGTCCGTGCAGGATTCGGACGAACTGGCAGGAACGATTTCACCGCTGGTACAGTTTACAAGGGAATATGCGGATGTTCACTATCTTCCGCAGTATCCAACTCTTGGGCATTTCACGGATCTGCTGATTTTTACACCGGAGTTTTATACAGTATTCTGGAACTCGCTGCTGATGGTAGGAATCATTCTGCTGTTTCAGCTTGTAGTGGCAGTACCGTCGGCATGGGCGTTTGCAAGGTTTCGCTTCAGAGGGAAAAATCTGCTTTTCAATGAAAAGCTGGAGGATACCGAGCTGAACAATATTCAGAAAGCAGAGTTTCTCATTGAAGATTGTGCGGACAGAGGCATACATTTTTTAAAGGAGGATACGGACAAGATCCTTGACTTTGCAGGTGATCGTGAGGATATTCACGAAACAGCAAAGTTGGTTTCCGATATGGAGGAAATTCAGAAGCAGCGTGACAGCTATGGTTATGACTTTACCTATATGACACCAATTGATACAAAGGAAGAAGCACTGGCTGCTTATGACAGAGGTGAAGCGGTGTACCTTCTCTATCCCGATAATACAGAGGGTATGGCAGAGTCAAGGTCCGAAATTGAAAACTTTGATGGGTACTTCGGTATTGAAAAGGAGCCGAGTCGTGATGTTGCCCGTGAGCAGAGCAGCGAGCTGATTCCTGTTTCAAAGGAAGTTGCACTGGAGATGTGGGATAAAGATCTGGATGTGTACATCGACGGTGTTCGTGCAGAGAAGCGTGAGGAGATTGAAAACGCTCCCCTTACTGCAAAGCTGTATCTGAGCGAATTTCAGTATGCGGCACAGCTTGACTTTGAGAAATCGCAAAGCAGCAATGTGCAGAAAAAGGCCGATGAACCAAAGAAAACCGATCCTGTCAGCAAGAATCCCAATGTCATCGGCAACACACCCTATGATGAACTGGGCGATAAGAGTGAACTGCAATATTATCCGAAGCTGAAAAGCCGTCACGCTGCCAATATTGCGAAACAGCTTGACGAGGACGGTGTACGGTTCAGCGGACTGAAAAATGGCTGGGTTACAACGATTACCATCAACAAGGCTGATATTCCGAAATACGAAGCGGCAGTTGAAAAGGTCAAGGCGATGTATAACCAGAACAAAATGAATGGTTCGTGCAGGGCGTTGGTTGGCTGGATAATGCCGCATATGACAGAGAACTGAAAATGTCCGAACTGAATGCCAATGATTTCTACAATAAAGTGGAAAGCGTGAATGCCACATATGTTGATGCTGAGGGCAGAACCGGACAGATGGATATGCCAAAGCAGGATTATGAGCAGCTGACAGCTAAAACATATGCACCTGAGAATAGACAAGCATATGAGGCAGCAAAGGCAAAGCTTGAGGAACGCAGGCGTGAAGCTGGTATTGCTGAGAAACCTACAGAGTATTATGCTGTTCGTCAGATGAGTGACAGAAAGTTTGCTGTATGCTCTCTCAGTACGGATGGACTTGTGACGGTAGTGAAGCCGAATATTACGTCTGTTGCAGAATCCAAGAAAGCGATGCTTGAAATCTACAACGCAAAGAAGGACACGGTAAAGTGCGAGCTTATCCATCCGCAGACGCTGGATGAGAAATCCTCGGAGATTTACAGAGATCAGACAAAGGAACTGCCCGATGTGACATATCGTATCATGGTGAATCACAATAAAAACGCAGAGCATACGCATATTTTGCAGGAGTATATCAAGAACGCCGATGATACTTATGCCATCGGAAAAGTGATTGCAAAGGGCGATTATGAGAAATGCAACAAGGCTCTTGCTGCTGCACTGAATCCTGAGAAAACACAGGAAAGAACGCAGACCTTTGAGATTTACCAGATTAAGGGCGGTGATGAAACCCGTGATTATCGCTTTGAATCCTATGAAGGATTACAAAAACACGGATTGAAGCCTGATTTTAAGAATTATGATAAGGTTTATACCGGCGATGTTTCCATACTGCCTGTCAATTCGGGAACGATGGGTGCAAAGTTGGAGGCTGTATTTGAGAAATTCAACATTGACCATCCTGCCGACTTCAAGGGGCATTCTCTGAGTGTATCCGATGTTGTGGTGATGGACGATAAGGCATATTATGTGGATAGCTTCGGATTTAAGCCGTTGGAGGAGTTTTTGCCTTTGGAGCAGAGAAAGGATAAGTTCCTGTCAGAGCTGCCGGGACGTTTGCAGGATATATCCGAGGGCAAAACGGAGGACAGCACGGAGAAGCTGACCAATGAAGCCTTGAAACTCAAGGTTTCTCCTGCTATCATCAGAGAAGCAAGCCATATGTTTGATGATGACAGGATCGACAAGATGGCAGATACCTACGAACAGGCTTTTAGATTCGGAAACACTTCTATTTCCAAACTGAATAAGCCGAAAACGCCCATGAAAGCGAAACTTTAAGGAGATGCATGAAATGAACAGTATTCTTACAATGGAAGAAAGAACACTCCTGCAGTCACTTGGCTGCAAGGACAAGGCACAGGCAATCGCTGTGCTGAGCAGCATTAAGATGGATGTGCCTGTACGCTCAGAGCTGTTTGCAAATGCTGTCATGTTGGGAAATAAGCTGAAGAATGAGAAGGTTGATTTTGCGACGGAGATAGCTGAAATTGATGTGTTGGAGGATGACGAAATTACATAAATAGAATTGACGGCGGTATTGTAAAATTGTTTACGATACTGCCGCTTTTCTATTGAAAGACAAAAGGTAATATGGTATAATATATATTAAAGATATCGTGATTCTGCGCAGAGATTGGAGGTGCAAAGAGTGTCAAAGGAAACTGAGATGAAGTATCTAAAAGAGAAATTGTCTGAAGTAAGATATAAACCAGATCGATTTACAGTATTTTGCGGAGAAGATAAGTTCATCTTTGGATTTCGATCTGCAAATGGGGTGTTATCGTCAATGGTTAAACTCATGCAATATAAAACAATCTACAGTACATTGGTTGACCTTGACTGGAAGGTAAAACACTCTTTCAATGAAGCTCTTAAATACGCATATTCAGAACAGTTGCAAAAAGACTTTAGCATTTTACAAGTTACTGTATCTGAAGAAGAAAAACTTGCATTTTACTATGTCGAAAATGCACTTTTTAGAACTTTAAGTTCATGGGATATGTTAGCACAGTTGTACAGACTGTATTATGATATTAATGTTGCAAAAGAAAAAGTATATTATAAGCAAATTTTTGATCCTGAAAAACAGTATTGTGTAAAGTTCCTTGAAAGAGCGAGGAAGATAAAAGCATATTTTGAGCAAGAAAACGATACGGATTGCGAGGGAATGTGGAGAGGAAATCATTCATTCGTGAATGATCTTCGAAACAAAATGACTCACCGTAACTCACCAAATGTTGCTGTAATGAGCGATTTCGATGTGAATTTCAAGTTGCATCCTTGCTTTTTAATAAAAAGAATAATAGAAGATTACACGATCTCTTTTGTGTTTATTAGGGAGATATTGGACGATATAGGAAAAGAAATTATAGAGGCCTTCGATTAAATTTCTAACATGCAATGATAAGGAGATAATTATGTATCTGTCTAAATTAAGAATTGAAAATTTTCGTTTATTCAACAAACCAATAACCATAAGCTTTCATAAGGGACTTAATTTACTTGTTGGAGAAAATGGGTGTGGCAAAAGCACTGTAATAGATGCGATACGAATATTACTTAATGAGTCAGAATTTTCTCACAAAGGACTAAATATTGAGGATTTTAATTCTAATTGTCGAGTAGAAGGAAAGAATTGTAGATTGTTTGTGTGTGGACTGTTCTCTGAATTATCAGATGAACAAAGGATAGAGTACTTAACTTGGCTTACACCGCAGCTAAAGGCAAGACTGAATGTTGAGTATTTATCTACATATAACGCGAGAAATGCCTTTAAGCAAAAAAGATGGGGCGGTTGTTCAAGTAATAGTGCTTTTGATTGGGAAATATTAAATGATATTCAATGCGTATATTTACCTGCTTTGCGTGATGCAGAAAGATACTTAAGAGCAGGGCGAGGTTCCAGAATTTCAAGGTTGCTAACTAATTTATCAATGGATGAATTGAAGGAAAAACGTAAAAATAATGAGAAGATGGAGTTGGAAAAAGAAGTCGCTGAATTCAATAATTCAGTAGAAAGAAAGACTGATATAAAGCGTGCAAACGAACTGATAAATGAAAGTATCAAAGAGGCCGCCGGTTCAGTTTTTGCTCAAAGCACAGCTATTAAATTTAATGAATTATCGTATGAGCGTATTGTAGAGTCTTTGCAATTACTGTTTTCGCATGAAATTGATGTAAATGAGGGTACCGTTTTTCATAATCTGTTTGAGAATAGCTTGGGATATAATAATCTGATATATATTGCAACGATTTTAGCTGAGTTTGAGGGACTAAAAGAAAAGTACACTTCACCACGTATTTTGCTTATAGAGGAATTAGAGGCACATCTGCATCCTCAATTGCAAATGAAATTATTAAAGTATTTGAGCAAGCAGGCGGAAGAATATGATATTCAGGTTATCATAACCACTCATTCAACAACATTGGCAGCAGCTACTCCAATTAATCAAATTATGTGTTTTAATCGTAGTGAAGGAGAAATTTCTGTAACATCAATTTCTAAATGCGAACTTAATAAAAAAACTGAGAACTTTATTAACAGGTGGCTTGACGCTACAAAATCTACACTCTTGTTTTCTAAAGGTAATATCTTGGTTGAAGGGCTTGCTGAAGCCATCCTTGTACCCAAACTAGCTGAGATTTATTTGAAGGGTGGGAATAATGCATTAGAAATCTCGACACTTGAAGATGCAGGCGTGTCTGTTATAAATATGAATGGAATCTATTTTCAGCATTTTATGCAATTATATAATGGATATCGACTAAATCTTCCTGAAAAAGAAGCTGGCGAGTCAAAGAGTGCATATGAACAGCGAATACAGTTATTTGTAAAAAAGGAAAGGTTTGAAGAAGAAGAATATAGAGTGGTTCCTTTTATTAAGGTGAGGTGTGCTGCACTTACTGATAACGACCCTATTAATGACAAACCTACCAAAGATAATGAATCTCCAAGTGAAAATCCACAAATGTATTTGAAAAAGCAGTTAGAAGAAATGACGGATAATTGCAGAGTATATACTAATTTGAAAACTTTTGAATATGATTTGGCTATTGAGAGTCACAGTAATGCCAAAATCATGCTTACAATCATTTTGGAGATGTTGGAGACAGATGGTTTAATAAAATGCAAGATTGAGGAGTATCTTCAGAAATTGACTGATGAGGAAGCTGGCAAAGTGATAGAAATAGATGATGC
This sequence comes from Oscillospiraceae bacterium, assembly GCA_017415945.1. Next base: position 3,791 of record JAFQDR010000089.1, on the reverse strand, counting down.
CGAAATGGCATTCTTTATTCTACAGCAGATTGATAGTAACTACCTTGGAAAGGGATTATTCGCTCAATTATTGTGTGATAGAATTACTGATGGTTTTGCCGTTCCGGATTACATTAAACAAGCGATTTGCTTTGTATTAAAAATGGAGGAACAAGATGAATAATAGAAAAATGTTGTTGAGCCAGATTTGCGGTTGTAGTGATATGCCTGAAAATATTAAAATATGCAATGGCAAGCTTAATGATAAGTGCAGTTTGTTTGGAAAATGCACTTTTGAAAGCCTTACTGATCAACAACTTGAATATGTTACTACGGAGATTTCTTCAAACATATATCTTAATGCTTGTCCTGGAAGTGGAAAAACTGAAGTTGTTGCGCTAAAATGTGCACATGAGATAATGAAATGGGATAATATGCACTCTGGTATTGCTATAATGACATTTACCAATTCCGCAGAAGATGAATTGAGAAATAGAACGGTCGAGTATCTTGGAAACCAAATTGGGTATCCGCATTTTCTGGGTACATTTACAAGTTGGTTACATAGCTATATTGCTAATCCTTTTTGGCACATTATCACTCAATACAAGAACAAAGAAACATTGGATATGAGTTTTCGATTGATAGAACCAGAGTGTACAAGTGATTTTCTTTTTTCGTTTCAAACTAAGTATTCTTATCAAAGTCTTAATAAAATAAGAGCGAATCAATTTCATTTCGATTTGAAAAGTAAAAAGTATATTTATGATGGATTTAAAAATGATGGGCAAAATTTGTTAGATGAAATATTATCTAAAGATTCGTGGAGAAAAAAGGAACTTGATGAATTAAAGTGTACGTTTTGGAAAGCAGGATTTGCTACTTATGAAGATATTGAGTTGATTTCCCTAAAATTGTTACAAGATAGAGCGGATATAGCTCACTATATAGCTTGTAGATTTCCAGTATTGCTAATAGATGAGTGTCAGGATCTATCTTATATTCAGCTACAAATATTGAAATGCCTTCACGCGCATGGTGCTATGGTTCACTTGATTGGAGATCTGGATCAATCAATTTATGGATTTCGAAACATTGTTCCTGACGATACAAAAGAGTTCATAAAAGAACTTTCAATGAACGAAATGAAATTGACTGCCAATTATAGAAGTAATGATTTAATTGTGTCGGCATCAATGCATATATTGGCTAAGCAAAAGGATATTGTTGGAAAGCAAGCACAAGCAGTGGACACACCATTGATAGCATTGCTCTATAAAAAAGGTGAAGAGACTAAATTGATTTCAAGGTTTGAAAGCCTTGTTAATGAAAATCGGCTTGACTTGCAAGACAGTAGAATTATAGTTCGAAATAATAACTTGAGGAATAAGATATACGGACGAAAAAAAGCAAATAACTCGGTTAATACTATTGAGGACTATGCAAGAGCCTTGTTTTATTATCCTAGTGGCTATTCTATTGGAGACTTTCAATCAAGCATTCTGTATCTAGCAAGAGCTATTCAGAGATCTTTTTTTAAATCAATTGAGCATTTAAACAGCCAAAAATTATATAAACCTGTTATGATGGAAGACAGTGAATGGCGACAGGTTATTAATAAAGTTAAAAACAAATTAACATCTAGTGAAAAACTAAGAGATTTCAATTTGACATGGAAAGAATGGAAAAAGTTATTGCAACAAATTTTAGAAGATGGTATAGTTTATAATGGGCAAATTGAAAAGCTGGATTTAGGATCGATCCGAAAGGGGTGTTCTCAAAACAGGATAATAGATGATATTGGAATTGATGTAAATGAGAATTTTAACTGTTCTGTCGAAACTATTCATAGTTGTAAAGGAATGAGCTTAGATGCAGTACTGTTTATCTCTGCGTATAGTCATTCGGGAAATAATGAAAGTGGTTCGCATTGGCATGATTGGTTTGCCTCCAAAAATGAGGAAGTTAAGGAAAGTAATAGATTGGCTTATGTAGCTTTTTCTCGCGCAAGACAGTTGCTTGTCCTTGGTATTCCAAATCCTGCTGCTTCTCCTATTGATGCAGAACATCGAAAGGTCTTAACTGATGCTGGATTTGAAATAATTACAATCTAAACAGGTTGAACAAAGCGTAATGGAGGTGTAATGACTATGAAACGTCATATCGGATTGTGGGAAGATGAAAGAAATGAGCAAAAAGCAGTTTCTGAATTAGTCATTGAAGGAAATCATATCGAATTTTATCGTCGTGGTAATTATTCACCATTTCATCAAACATTTATCTGTTCAGACTCTGATCACAAATATAAAGTTTTCACGCATGGTATGTGTGATTATGGAAAACACAGAACATTGGATAGCGTGTGTAGCCACAAAGTCCTCTATGTATTACAGCAGAATTGTGATTTTCAACAGGGCTTTGATATAAACGGAATTAATTCTGCTTCATTTATTATACCTGAACTTATCGGGTGGCTAGGATTTCGTACTGTTGAGCAGATATATACTGCTGACTGTAAATTAGCCGTTGTCGAAAACAAGAAATCAGAAATTGTCTTAAAGGAAAGTAATCCGAAAATTGAAATTCTTTTTGAAACACGTAATGCTATATTTGACACGGGTTTTGATGATAGAACAACAGGTGTGATAACTAACCAACCTAGAATACAGATAACGTATGATCAAGCTGGTGATATACACAAACTTTGCAATGATATTAATTCAGTTATGCAATTCTTCTCTTTAATGATAGGGTATGTATCGAATGTATGCGATATCCGTCTTGATATCGAGGGGCAGAGTCTAAAAAGTTGGCTTTATGTTAATCGGGATTTTTCATATAACATGAGAGCGATTTGGGCCACGGAAAAAATGAGGACAGCATACAATAATTTTCAAGACCTACTAAATTTATATTTTGAAAATTGGTATGATTTTTGCAATGATGACATTTATGAATTTATTCGCAGGATGTATTTTGAAAGCAACAGGAACAAGGACTATTTTGCTGAAGACATCATTGTTCAGTATACTAAAATACTAGAAGGCTATCATTTACGAGTAACAGGCGATGAAACAAAGGCAAACGAGTTTCGAGATGCTTTGAAGTCTGTAGAAAAAGAAATAAAGTCCTTGATATTTAATGATAAAGGAAAATCGCTTTTTACCGCAGTGTTAAATGAGTCTGTTCCAGATTGGAAGTATAATTCATCTCACGCTGGAGATATTTCTGCATGGATAGCCAAGGGCTTTCTGTCAAGGACGGGTCTAGCACAGCGGTTAGAGCGATTAGATTCTGATTATTATTGCGTAATAGCAAAAAACTCTAAGTATATACAAGGACTAAGCAGAGAACAAGACGATGAATTTAATATATATCGCCGAATTGTTGATACACGAAATTATTACTCTCATTATAAAGCTGACATAAATGGTGTTTTAAATTACAACCAAATTTGCAGTGCTATAAATACTTTGAAGGCATTGATACTAATGATTTTATATACTAAAATGGGTATGGCAGATAATGATGCAAGAAGAATTGTTTCTGAAGATTCAGAACTTCAAATTCAGACCGCATGTTTGAGAGAAACTGAAGATGTAGAGTGAGATAGCCTGATATCAATTTTCTTAAGTATTTGCTGATGTGGTTTTATGATGTGTAGTGGAAAAAGACTCTATCCCAAAATTTGTGTAAACCTCTGAAGTAGTGTATAATAGAAGAGACACTACATCGGAGGTTTTAATTATGGGAAGAAGAAAAAGAACAGAAGAGCAGCAGGAAAGAAGAGCATTGATAAGCGAGCTTCTGTC
>JAFQDR010000088.1 GCA_017415945.1 Oscillospiraceae bacterium | reverse complement strand
GTTCATTCAGTCTGGCAAGGATATGGAAATGAGCTGCGATGAAGCGGTTCTGCGCAAACTTGGCGAAGAGATCCGTGTCGATTACTCGGCATCCCTCATCAGCCTTGCGACTGGCAGACGTATCATTGCCGGTGCGCCGCTAGCATTTGGTGAAGGCAATACAGAGGGACGCATCAAGAATATAGCCAAATGGAAGAAGCCTGCCGTATGGGTGATTGTAGTTGCGGTTATCGTTTGTGTGGTACTGACGGTGTGTCTGATTACCAATCCCATGAATCGGGATACCATGCTGCTCGGTGCGGAATATCGTGTAGAGGAAACGCTGTACCGCACGGCGAAAGAGCATGAATACATAGACAACGACACCGCAAGATTCTGTATCACCGCAGATTACAGCTTATGGGAGAAGGATGAAAACGGAGATTTCGCTTTTATCGGACAGATGAATCCGTACACGCTGGACGAACGGGAACTGAAAGACTACACTGCTTGGGATGAAGGCTGGCGGAGAAAATATAACATAGGCGAGATCACGGATTCCTATATTCTGCACCTCCCCGAAAACGAGTATGAAGGCTGGATGTATCTTGCATTCCGCACGAAAAGCGGAGATACTCTGCTCGGTTACGGCTGGGAGGATCTCAGTGAACGGTGGCAGGGACCGTCGGATGATTCCGGTTTTATGTGGCTGTACCGTTTGGAAAGCACCTTCGGCGGGACAAAGCTTATCGGCGAATTCCATGAGCGATCCCTCGCGCATATCGTCGGAGGAGATGTGGAGATATTCCACACATGGTTTAACAGCAGGGATTTTCCTAACATCATGGTTACTGGCTTCAAATCAGATGACTCACCGTATGAGGACGGTGTACAGATCCCATCTGCCGAAAAGACAGACATGGGCTTTGCGGTTTTCTATCAGAACGATGACAAATCCGGCTATATGCTTCTGCAGGCGGAAATCTTTGAGGATGCGGCATTGTCCGAGGACGGCATATTCCTCTGCAATATTCCCGCAATCATGACGATTGACGGCAGGAAACCGGAAACGACTTTTGATGTCATTCTCCTGAACAACGACAAAATTGAAAAAGTCACTTGCGTATGGGAATCGTCCGATGGAAAAAACGTATCGGAATCCCGCAGTTTTCTGAACGGTCACGAAATGGTGTTGTTCTCCCGTGAAAACTATACCGAGAATTGCCGTATATCCTACTGTTTCTATGACGAAGACGGCACGGTACTTGCAGAAAAAACAGCTCAGCGTCTCCTGAAAATGATCCCCACCACAGCCAACATCACCGGCGCATTTGACGGGTATCTGTATGTCCCCATTGACGGTGCAAACTACCGGTATGAAATCATCTTCGATGATCCTGATTCCGTAACTCCGGGTAAGCTGATGTACCAATTCACAGAAAAGGCCGATCCCTTTGATGTGGAATGGCGGGTTTATGCCGTAGACGATTATCCCGATCGCTCGGTGGTACTGGCGGAGGCTGGTGACGATTATGTACATCTGTATCGGTACAGTCCGTCAAAAGCGGTAGATCCTGCAATGCTGGAACAAGCGAAAGAAGATGGCAAGATCGTCCTTGAGGACGGATACGCCACATCCGGGCAGGCTCTGTGGAATACCTTCTATAAGTTAGCCGGTGAGGGCAAGCATATCTCAGCAGATATCGTCCACTACCACACGATGGAAAACGGCAATTACGACGGAAAGTATTATGAGGCCTACAAAGAAGATTACCCGGCAATGTACGAATTTGAACTGACCCACGACGGAGGTATCTATACGATGAAATGGAACGAATACGGTACTGAATATGTTCGCACATACAAGTATCTGAGAAAGTTCGAGGGAATCATCGGGGCAAAATATTCATCCAAAGAACCTCAGATGGTGACATGGTATGTGCTGACCAACAACAACACCGCATCGTGGGATGAACTCTGGAGAAGTCTTGCCAGTTCACAGCTTGGTGACTTTATCGACCACTACACCATATACAGCGAAAAGAATTAAGACATGAAACAATGCTTCCCCGGGGAGGCATTGTTTTTTGAAAAGATTGAAATTTTCATAAAAATCCTGTAAGATATAGTTAAGTGGCGCGTCATATAAACAGAGGCGGAAGGAGGTGGCAGATACATGGACTTTGAAGAGTTATACCGCACCTATTTCAGTGATGTCTATCAGTACATCCGAAAACTGTCAGGCAGCGAGCACATGGCGGAGGAAATCACAGAAGAAACCTTCTATAAAGCACTGCGAAAAATTGAATCCTTTCGAGGTGATTGCGACATCCGGGTATGGCTTTGTCAGATCGCCAAGAACAGTTACTATTCTCATCTGCGAAAAAGCGGACGGCATATCAGTATAGAAGATGCTGCATTACAGGATACAGCAGATCCCGAAGGTGCCGTGGACGAAAGACTCACAACGTATGATGAAGCCGATCAGATCCGTGTTCTGCTGCATACACTCTCTGATCCTTATAAAGAAGTCTTTATGTGGCGCGTATTTGCCGAACTGAGTTTCAAGGAAATCGGCCGGCTTTACGGTAAAAGCGATAACTGGGCGTGTGTTACCTATCATCGGGCAAGAAATATGCTGAGGGAGCGATTGGAGGAAAACAAGCATGAAAAATGAATGCAGTTATGTAAGAGATATTCTGCCGCTGTATTTTGAAGGCATGGTCAGTGAAGAAACAGCGGAATTTGTGAAAGAGC
>JAFQDR010000087.1 GCA_017415945.1 Oscillospiraceae bacterium | reverse complement strand
TCTTCGGGAACAAGCGTATCTACATCGATAACATATGCGTCGTTACGACCGTTCTTTCTCCATCGTTCCATAAGAACACCCCCTGTTTCTTCTATTATACCAGAAACAGAGGGTGTGGTCTATTTTTTTGACAGGCTGAAAAAGAGCATCGGAAAAATCCGATGCTCTTTTTTATATGTTCGACCATTGCAAAATCATTTGGAGTTGCGTAAAATGATAGATAAGTTTTCGTGCCGGAAATATGTTTCCTTAGGAGGTGTCCCCATGCAGGAAATTTTATACGGTGCGGGCATTGTCTGCCTGTATTTTATTGTAGCGGCATCGGCTGCTTTTGCCTTGCGCCACTTGACCAAGGTGCCCGATGAGCTGTTTCGGAAGCTTCTCCATTTTATCCTGCTGTTTTCTTATATCCCCTTCGCCTTTGGCTTCCGAATCTGGTGGCATTCCGTATTGGTGACCGCCGCTTTGATGCTTCTGATTTTTCCTATTTTGGCTCTGGCAGAGCGTATCCCCAAGTTTTCCGCCTTCGTCAATGAGCGGAAGGACGGCGAGTTTAAGCACAGCTTTCTGCTTGCTTTCTCCATGCTGGCGGTGTGCAACACTGTCTGCTGGGGATTGCTGGGTGACCAATACCTGGGCATTGCCTGTATGTATGCATGGGGCGTGGGGGATGCCTTTGCCGCACTGGTGGGCAAACGCTTCGGAAAGCACAAAATCAAATGGAAGTATGCCGACCATAAGAAAAGCGTGGAGGGCTCCGCGGCCATGTTTGTGACCTCTGCCGCCGCGGTGGCCTGTGTCCTGCTGGCCCACCATCATTTGCGTATTCTTGGGTATATCCTCCTGCCCATTGCGGGGGCGGGAACGGCTACGGTGGTGGAGATGATCTCCCGAGAGGGCTATGACACGATCCTGTGTCCCGCCGCTGCCATGCTGGTGATGATTCCGCTGATGGCGTTGTTGGGAGGTTTTGCATGAGTAATCAAAAATCAGGATCCCGCACCCTGCTGATGAGTGTGTTGATGAGCGCTCCCGGACCACTGGTGGTGGGCATGGGCTTGCTTGCGGGACGAAGCTCCACGCAAATTGCGGATTTTGTCAGAAGAAGCGCAGAGCTGCTTGCTATCATCATGGCTTATGTGACCTATCGGATTACCACCAAGAACGGCGGCTGTGATGAAGAACGGCGGCTGCACATCGAGCGTTTGTCCAATGTCTTTGTGGGTGTCATGATGATGGTGGGCGGCAGCTTTATGATCGCGCTGACCCTGCTGTCGGAAACGGGGGACAAGGGAAATGTACTTCCCGGGCTGACCATTGCGGTGCTGGGCGTTATTGCCAACACCTTGTTCTGGCGGAAGTATACTCGGCTGAACCGAGCGGAGCCCAACGCCATTCTTGCGGTGCAGGCACGGCTGTAAGGTGCGAAAAGTCTTGTGGACGGTTGCGTGACCGCTGCACTGCTGTCGGTGGCTGTGGCACCTGCGTCTCGGTTGTCTCTGTGGCTGGACTTTGTGGGCTCTCTCATCGTTGCGGTGTATCTGATTTGGTGCGGCGCAAAAACCGTTTATGAGGCTGCGGCGAAAGCCCGTTCATAAGGAGACAAATATGGTCTATAACAACGTGACAAACGCGCTGCGGCTTTGGTGCGATGAAAAGGCAGCGGCGTATTTTGAGGAATATGAGCAAAATTATACAATGTGCGGACAGAGCCCCGCGGCAGTGCGTCACCAAATGACGGCTGAAATGAGCTATAAGCTCGGAGCTGTCGTTGACAGAGACTTCCTTTCTTTTGAGACCTATAAAAAAACGGTGATGGAGCTGTTTCATCGGCGTATTGATTTCGTGCCGAATAGAGAGCTGAGTAAGGTGGAGCACCATTATATTCGCAAGGTGGAACAGGCGTTTCATGAGTATTTGGACTCCCTGTCACCCGATTGTCCGTCACCCGATGGACCCTATCGCCGTCTGATTTGGGGGAAGGAAGCTGATGAGGTTGCCGAACGGTTTTATGAGACTTGGGAATATGACACCAACTACTGGTTCCCTCTGAACGGTATGTCGGGGGAGGACAAGCTGTTCATTGCACCGCAATATTTGGAGCCCTATTGGGGTGAGATCCGACAGGCGATTGGGCTGCCCGAGCAGCACATTTATGAATACGGTGAAGCGTGGTATGATTGCATACATTGCGTTGAGGTAGATGCCATTGAGGATTACAGCGGCTGCGAGGCTGCTTACTGTCCCAAGGACTTTTCGTGGATCATATACTTTTCCCATGAAAATACTGTGGCTTTTGGGGGAACGATATTGCCCCGAATCAAGGAAATCCTGCACCGTGAGCGGGAACACTGGAATACGATCCAATACATGGGTGAGTAATAGAATGATGTGAGATTTGAAAGAAGGGCTCTACGACTGTGAAAAAGACGTTTCAAGCGGTACGCAAGGGCGATGTAGAAGCTGTAAAGCGTATTTTGGAGAAGAATCCCGATGAAATCCATGCGGTGGCAAAGCAGCCACCCAAAAAGGATGATGGACAATCCCTGCTGCAGGTGGCTTTGAAAACAGGAAATATAGCGGTTGCTCATTTGCTTCTGGATCATCATGCGGATGTTCATTTCATGGAATCGGAGGACTGCTGCAATACGTGGCGAGCTCCTGTGATTCACGATGCCATCCGATGTGCGGTAATGAGAAGCCGCTGGAATGCCAAGAATTTGGACGGCGACTATGTGCAGTACAATACTGCCGCGGACGCGGATGAGGCATTTGGGGTACTGAAAAGAATGTTTGAACTGGGGGCGGATGTGGCAGCCAAGGATAGCTTTGGCAATACCGGTTTGGAACGAGCGATTCTGGATGCCAAGCAGATTCTCCCAAGGTTTCATCATGGAGAAAAAATCGTCTTGGATGACCGTTTGGTAACGGAGGAATTGCGATTTGATTTACATCGAATCTTTGGACTGCTGTTTGCATATGGAGCGGATACGGGATGGATCGACCGCAACAGCGGGAAAACATTATGGGAATGGTGTGAAGGTCAGCCTGTGGCTGAGTTCCTGATAAAACCCTTATAAAGTAGCACAACAGCCTGTCTGAACGATGGGCTGTTGTTAAATTATATAAACACACCCTTGAAAAATTAGAGGTTTTGTCTATTTTGAATCTTGCGATTTGGGGGCGAAAGTGGTATCCTGTGAGGCGAAAATTCTCGTTCGATGCATGGCAGTGTATCGGGCGTTTTTGATGTTGATTTTCAGGATTCCATTGAGAGAAATCGGGAGGGTTCCGCTGTGCTGACTCGGGTCAAGGCGTTTGTTGAAAAAGAGACCGTGCTGTGCATTGCCGCACTGTGCGCGGTTGCCACTATGTTTATGATTCCCCCAAGTGCGGAGTATCTGCACTATATCGACTTCCGTGTGCTGTGTCTGCTGCTGTGCCTTATGGGTGTGGTGGCCGGCTTCAAGGACGTGGGTGCCTTCCGGTGGCTGACCTATCAGATGCTGCGCCGCATCAAAAGCGGACGTGTGCTGGGGGTTGCCCTGGTGCTGCTGCCCTTCTTCTCCTCCATGCTGGTGACCAATGACGTGGCATTGCTGGTGTTTGTGCCCTTCACTCTGGCACTGCTTATGCAGCTGGGCTGCGAAAAGAGCATGATCCCCATGATCGTGCTGCAGACCATTGCCGCCAATCTGGGCAGCATGGCCACGCCCGTAGGCAATCCCCAGAACCTGTTCCTGTATGCCTTCTATGAGCTGAGCCCCGCGGAATTCTTCTCCGTGACCCTGCCTCTGACCATGGTGAGCCTGCTGTGCCTGGTGGTGGCCTCCTGTCCCGTACTGCCCAAGGAGCTGGCGGCACGGGAACTGAAGAAGGAGCGAATCAGCTGTCTGAAGGAGCTGGCCATCCATGCTGCTCTGTTTGTACTGTGCCTGCTGACCGTGTTCCGTGTGATGCCTTACCCTGTGACCACCGCTATCGTGGTGGTGATGCTGGCACTGGTGGACCGCAAGCTCCTGAAGGAGATCGACTATATGCTGCTGATCACCTTTGTATGCTTCTTTGTGGTGTCCGAAAATTTGGGCCGCATGGAGGGTGTCCGTGATTTGATGCAGAGCCTGCTTGGGAAAAGCACCCTGTTCACCTCCGTGGGGGCAAGTCAGGTCATCAGCAATGTGCCTGCTGCTGTGCTGCTGTCGGGCTTTGCGGATCAGTGGAAGCCCCTGCTGGCAGGGGTGAACATCGGCGGTCTGGGTACTCCCATCGCTTCTCTGGCAAGTCTTATCACTCTGAAGCTGTACATGAGCTATCCCGATGCTAAGGTGATGAAGTTCCTTGGTGTGTTCATGGCGGCCAACATCATCGGTCTGATGATCCTGCTTCCCGTATCTACTCTGTTTTAAATATAAGAAATCCCACATCCTCGGATGTGGGATTTTTGAGTCTGTCAAAATACTCCTACGGAGCATTTTGACAGAGAAGCCCCCGCTTGTGCGATGGGCATAGCAGGCCTGCTTCGCGCATAATTTGTCCG
>JAFQDR010000086.1 GCA_017415945.1 Oscillospiraceae bacterium | reverse complement strand
TGCGGACGAAATTCTGCGAAGCATTTTTTGACAGTCTGCGAACACCGCTGTCCTCGGACCGCGGTGGTTTAGTTTGTGTGTTTGCTTCGCTTCATGTTCAGCTCCCCGAAGCCGCCCACACAGTGCCAATTATCAAAGTCGCAGGTGGCGGCGGTTTCGGCGTTATAGGGGAAGACGATTTGTGTTGCGGAATCGTAAACGGACAGGTAGGATCTGTGGTCATCTATAATGGGATAATAGTTAAACCATTCGTTTGAAATGACGATGTAAGGGAGTCCCTCCGAACCATATTCCCCACTGCGGAATATGGCATAGTAAACGGGCTGCGTGAGGTTTGCGGTGCATTGGGTTTTGCGAAACAGGGTGCTCATAACAGAGTCTTCGTGGAAATGCACTTTGGCGCAAAAACGAAGGTTTTTGGATGCCTTAATTGCAGCGGAGATCCAAAGACCGCCGAAAAAGAAGAACGCAATAAGAAAGGAAGGGAGGAGGTATACGATGAAGCCGATTAACAAAGCGATGAGCCCGATGCATCCTGCTGCGAGAGCGGCCAGATGCTCAAGGAATGTTGGGAGCATGTAAATTTGCTCCGGGGGAGACTTTGCGGGCTTTGTAGGTGTGGGAGCTTGGGTCAAAACATCCCAGTCGACTTTTTCTACCGGTACACGCATCTCCAAGGGAAACAGCCGCATGGCTTCGGGGAATTCTTCTTGAGGGATAATAATTTGCGACGTGCGGTCAATGTGCAGCACGAAGCGCAGATTTTTCGGCGCATCAAAGTCTATGGTATTGATATACGATGTGCGGAAGGCGGTATTGGAAAAAACCGTGCAGATGTCAACGCGGTCACGTTTGGTATAGCCGGTGTAAATGGTGTGGGTTCTGGAAACAACGGCACGTTTGCCGAAGGGATAGTATGCGATTATTTTTTCATTGTCGTACTCCAGATACAGGGGGAGTTTGCTGTTGGGGGCAATCGCGACAAAGAGCGATAAAGGTAGGAAAAATATAAGTCCCAAAATGTGATATGGTGAAGGTCCGACAATAAGGCGAAGCACAAGAGGGAAACCAAGCCCGAGCATCAGAAATGATGAGATTGAATCGCGAAGTGTTTTTTGGCTCAGCAGAATGTTAATGCGTTTCATGGTATCCTTCCTTCTGAATCGCAAGCACATAATGTAGGCGTGCTTTTACGTGGATGGTGGTTAATTTGGACTTTTGCTCCGCTTCATATTCAGCTCCCCGAAGCCGCCCACACAGTGCCAGTTGTCGAAATCGCAGATGGCAGCGGTTTCGGCGTTATAGGGGAAGGCTACTTGCGTGTCCATGGGATATTCCGACAGGTACGAGCGATTTGGACGGTTCACGGTGTAGAAATTGAACCATTGGTTGGAAACGACGATGTAGGGGCTGTTTGCTGCATCGTTTTCTCTGCCGCGGAACACAGCATAGTATACGGTTTCCTTTAAATCCACCACGCACAGCTTTCTGCCGAAAAAGTGGGTTTCTACCGTGTGCTCGCCGAGGAATACCGTGGCGCAGTAGCGGAAGGATTTGGCAATGTTTCGTGTGAACACCATCAGCATGATCCATGGGAAGGATAGATAGCAGATGAGATAAACGACGAATATGGCGAAAGGGGGTTCGGTCAGTCCAACCAGCAGGGTCACGCCTGCGACATACAGAAAAAAGAATGCCAGCAGAGTCAGTTCCTTCCAATACCCCGGCACAAGGCGCAGCTTGCGGTTGAGACTGTGCTCGGCGGGCTTGTCCCTGTGATGGGCGGTCAGGCTTGCCCAGTCTGCCTTCTCGGCGGCAAGGCACATTTCCCGTGGGAACAGTGCGATGGCTTCCTTCAACTCTATTGGGAGCGTGATTTGGGTGCGACGGTTGAGTTTGGTAGTGGATAGGGAGCTCGTTTCACTGTTGTCGGCAAAAGGCGGCGGTGAAACGGCGAAGGGTTCATTGGAGTATAGCAATTGAAAGCCTGCTCTGCCGAGGTGGAGCTTTCCGGTATAGATGGTTTTTGTTTTCCATACGGTGGCGGTGGTGTTGAAAAAGTAGTGGGCGATGATTTTCTCGTCATCGTATTCCAGATAGAGGTGTATATAGCGGCTGTAAAGAAGCAGAATACCCAGACCAATGACGAAGTAAAGGGGGACTTGCGTGCGGAAGATGCCCTCCGTGGGATCGCCGGCCAGAGCAAGCAGAAAATACAGGAATGCAGGTATAACGAGGGAGAAAACCAGAAGGATCGCTATGCATGGCAGAATGTTGCGCCTGTCAAGCAATAGGTATATGCGTTTCATGGCATTGCTCCTTTCTGAATCGTGCGCACTTCTGTTGAAGTGGGGGCGGCGATGTGCGTTTATCATTCTTTGATGCGTACCATATTCAGCTCTGCAAAACCGCCCACACAGTGCCAGTTGTCGAAATCGCAAATGGCTGCGGTTTCGACGTTATAGGGGAAGACGATTTGTGTTGCGGAATCGTAAACGGACAGGTAGGATCTGTCATCATCTATAACGGGGTAATAGTTAAACCATTCGTTTGAAATGACGATGTAGGGCTTGTTCTTTGACGCATACTCTGCCCCGCGGAACACAGCGTAATGAACGGGTTGGGTCAGGTCAACGGTACACTGCAGCTTTTTGAACAGCTTGCTTGTGACCGTGGTTTCGTTAAAGGAAACGGTACTGCAGAAGCGGCGATTTTTATATGCTTTGACAGCTTCGTAAATTCCGAAAGCCCAGAGAACAGAGCTGTAAAGCAGCATAATGAAGGCATATACGAAGCCTTCGCTGAAAATAAAAATCAGATAGGCCAAAAAGGCAATTGCACCGAATTCGATGCACAGCAATGCCCACAGATAGCCGGGCAAAATGAAGATCCGCTCGCTGTCGGCGTATGTGGCCTTTTCTTCCATGTGTTGGTTTAGCAAGATATCCCAATCGATTCGCTCTGCGGGGATACAGGCCGAGCGTTTGCAAACGGCGGGGTGTTCAATGAAAAACCGTTCCGGTAAAATCAGCTGCGTACTGTAATCAATGTGGGATGCGACCCATTTTCTCGTACGGTGCTCCCTTACACGAAAAGGTGTGTTGGAGAGCACGGTGAGGTACTCGTGTTTTGGCTTAAAACAGTAGGCACGATAAATCGGCTGATCCTTTCGCACGGTGGTTGGCTTGCGGAACGGATACCGGACGATGATTTTTGTTTCGTCATACTCCAAATACAGGGGCAGACGGTGGATGTCTACATAAAGGGAAATGAGTCCGATGGGGGTGAAAATGCAAGAGAAAGCAAAGAACATGCTCATCGAAGTATCTCCGAGCATGGTACAAAACCATTGGAAAAACAAGGGAAGCCCTATTGAGCTCATGAAAATTGCCAGAAGACAGCCCGCAACGCCTCGTTTGCTCAGAAGAATGTTGATGCGTTTCATTGGATGCTCCTTTCTGAATCGCGAGCACATAATGTAGGGGCGAACTGTGTTCGCCCGCGGAGAACCGAATAGGAAAACGGGTGCACGCCCCTACGGTGCGATGGATACCTTATTTGCTTTCCAGTGCCAGTGCGTACAGCTCGTTTTTGCTGTAGCCCGTGTCCTTGGCGGCTAACTTGCAGGCTTCTTTCAGGCTTTTGCCCTCCTCACGGTAGCGGGCAACTATGTCCAGTGCCTGTTCGGGGGTCAGTTCCTCTTCCGTTTCCTCGGGAGCGCCGCCGACCACCAGTACAAATTCACCCTTGGGCGGGGTCTCGGTGAAGTGCGCCAATGCACCGCCGATGGTGGTGCGCAGGGTCTGCTCGTGGAGCTTGGTGATCTCACGAACCACCGCAATGGGGCGGTCGCCGCCGAAATACTCTGCCATGTCCTCCAAGGTACGCAGCAGCTTATGGGGGGCTTCATAGAAAATCATGGTACGCATTTCCTTTTGGAGACTTTCCAAATGGGGGATGCGTTCTTTTTTGTTCACGGACAGGAAGCCCTCAAAGCACCAGCGGCTTGTGGGAAGCCCCGACACTGCCAGAGCGGACACCACCGCGCTGGGACCGGGGACTACGAATACGTCGATATTGTGCTCCGCGCACATACGGACGATGTCCTCACCGGGGTCGGAAATGGCGGGCATGCCTGCATCGGTGACCAGTGCGCAGGTTTCTCCCGCCATCAGACGGGACAGGATCTTTTCCCCGCTGACGTTCTTGTTATGCTCAAAATAGCTGACCAGAGGCTTTTTGATTTCAAATCGGTTCAGCAGCTTCAGAGACACACGGGTGTCCTCGGCGGCGATGAAGTCCACCTGCTGCAGCACCTCCACCGCACGGGGAGAGAAGTCCCCCAGATTGCCGATGGGCGTGCCTACCAGATATAATGCTCCGCTCATATATAGGTTCTCCTTTTTGGTGTAATGTCAAAATGATGGGCGGGCGGATACTATCCGCCCCTACGGGGGTGGAGAATTTATTCTCTGTTGTAAATATTTTTTACTTCCTCGGTGTCAGAACCGTCATCCTTGGCAAGAATCAAAGGGGGCTCGATGGTCAGTCCCGCTTTGCCGCCTCTGCGGGCCTCTACCAAAATCAGGTTGGGTGCGGAGGCCGCCTTGTGCTGCACCATTCGCAGCCGCTTGGGCTCCAGACCGTACTTGGTCAGTGCGCACAGCAGCTCACTGAGCCGTTCGGGCCGATGCACCACGGTAAAGGCGCCGCCCCATTTCACCAGATACCCTGCGGCCTTGCACAGGTCGTCCATGGTGCAGCTGCGCTCATCACGGGCGGTGGCACGCTTGTCATCGGGGGCGTTGAAGCCGCCCTTTACGGGAAAGTAGGGGGGATTGGAGATGACCAGATCAAAGCTGCCCGCCTCGAACAGCTTCCGATGCTCTCGCAGATCCCCTTCCAGAATGTTCTCGGGGGCGAAGCCGTTGGCTGTCATATTCTCACGGCATACAGCGGCACTTTCCGGCTGGATCTCAATGCCCAGCACTTGTGCCTTGGGAGCCTTGTATGCGGTCAGCACCGTCAGCACCCCTGCGCCGCAGCCCAAGTCCAGAATCTTTTTGGCACGGGTGGGATTGGTGAAGTGGGCCAGAAGCACGGAGTCGGTGCCCAGCTTGAATCCATATTCGGCTTGATGGAATTTCGGCCCGCCGGGCCACAGCTCATCGAACATTTGCTTAAACTCCTTGTGCATAGTAGGGGCGAACATTGTTCGCCCGTTCTGCGTAAAAACAATATCGTGCGTCAATGGAACAGATTTAACCATTGGGATACGAGTTGAAAATGCGGGCGAACGCAGTTCGCCCCTACAGCATCATCGCAGACAAAACCATTTTACCATAAGCGAGGGCAAATTGCCACGGCGGAAGACAGTATTCGCCGATTTTATTTTCGGGACTATGTAATAATCAGAGGAAACAGGAACGGAGGGATGCCTATGAAACAATCGGAACAGTTTACGGCAAAGGCCAAGTCTGCCATTGAGCGGGCTCGACTGACAGCCATCAAATTCGGCAGCAGCCATGTGGGAACGGAGCATTTACTGCTGGGCGTGGCGGGAGAGAAGGACAGCATGGGGGCAAAGCTCCTGCGGGACAGCGGATTTTCGGAGCCGAGACTGCGGGAGGAGGTATGCCGCCAATGTGGAAAATATCAAGAGGCACCCGCTCTGGGCTTGTCTCCCGATGCGCGGGACGCCATTCGTCGGGGCGGGGAGGATGCCCGTCGGTTGGGTCACCTGTATGTTGGCACCGAGCATATTCTCTTGGGGATCCTGCGGCTGCCCGACTGCGGAGGCGCACGGGTCATCACTGCCTTGGGCGGTGATTTGAACAAGGTATATACCGAGGTCATCGGCTTGTTCGACAGTCGGGAGTTTCGGCCCCGCAGCACCCAGACCGCCAAGGCGCCCCAACGGAGAGCGGATACCAGAACCCTCGACCAATACAGCAAGGATATGACCGAGGCGGCACGGGGCGGAGCCATTGACCCTGTGGTGGGCAGAGAAACAGAGATCCGCCGTGTGCTGCAGATCCTCTCCCGCCGCACGAAAAACAACCCCGCGCTCATCGGTGAGCCGGGGGTAGGGAAGACTGCGGTGGTGGAGGGCATTGCCGCCCGCCTGGCAGAGGGAGATGTGCCCGATTGTCTGCGGGGCAAGCGGCTGGTGTCTCTGGATCTGACGGCACTGGTGGCAGGCACCAAGTACCGCGGGGACTTTGAGGAGCGGGTGAAGCAGATCCTCAAGGAGGTCACCAAGGCGGGAGACGTAATTTTGTTCATTGACGAGCTCCACACCATGATCGGTGCGGGCAGTGCGGAGGGAGCCATCGATGCATCCAACATGATCAAGCCCGCTTTGGGACGGGGAGAGCTGCAGATCATCGGTGCCACTACCATTGAGGAGTATCGGCGATACATCGAGAAGGATGCGGCACTGGAGCGGCGGTTCCAGCCTGTGCAGGTGGAGCAGCCCAGTCCCCAACAGACCATGGAGATCCTGCGGGGGATCCGCGGTAAATACGAGGTGCACCACGGACTGCGGATCTCCGACGAGGCTCTGGAAGCGGCGGTGGAGCTGTCCGTGCGGTATATTTCCGCCCGCTATCTGCCCGATAAGGCCATCGACCTTGTGGACGAGGCGGCGGCACGGGTGCGCATGGAAGGCGCGGCGGAGCCTGTGGTCATCCGTACCCTGCGGCTGCGGATGGAGGAGCTGGACGTGCGAAAGGGCCAGGCTGCTGCGGAGCAGGATTTTGAGGCTGCGGCGGCACTGCGGGACGAAGCGGACGGGATACAGACGGAATTGCAGGCACTGCTGTATGACTGGGAACGGCAGCGGCAGCTGACGGGACTGACGGTGACCGCTGAGGATGTGGCGGCGGTGGTGTCCGACTGGACGGGGGTGCCTGTGCGGTCGGTGTCGGGAGATGAGTCGGCACGGCTTATGGGCATGGAGGATGCCCTGCGGCTGTCCGTTGCGGGGCAGGATGAGGCGGTGGAGGCAGTGAGCCGTGCGGTCAGACGAGGGCGCATCGGATTAAAGGAACCCAACCGCCCCATTGGCAGCTTCCTGTTTCTGGGGCCCACGGGGGTGGGGAAAACTGCCCTGTGTCGGGCACTGGCGCAGCAGCTGTTCGGCAGTGAATCGGCCTTGCTGCGGTTCGATATGTCGGAATACGGAGAGCGGCACGCGGTTTCCCGACTCATCGGTTCCCCTCCCGGCTATGTGGGCCACGAGGAGGGAGGGCAGCTGACGGAGGCCGTGCGCCGCAAGCCCTACTCCGTGGTGCTGCTGGACGAGATCGAGAAGGCAGGGGAGGAGGTCTGGAATGTGCTGCTGCAGGTGCTGGAGGACGGACGGCTCACAGACGGCAGCGGACGCAGGGTAGATTTCCGCAACTGTGTTATCGTTATGACCTCCAACATCGGCGCAGGCAGCATCGTATCGGGAGGGACCCTTGGCTTTGCGGAAAACCGCGGCAGTGAGCAGCGGGAAAATGAGCGGATGCGGGAGCGGGTCATGGCGCAGCTGCGGCAGAGATTCCCTCCCGAGTTTCTCAACCGCATTGACGAAACGGTGGTGTTCCGCAAGCTGACTGTGGAGGACTTGGAGCGGGTCACCCGTATGCTGCTGGATACCCTCGGCGAGCGGATGAGGGCTCTGGGGATTGGCTTGGAGGTGACGGATGCCTGTGTGGCCCTGCTGGCGCGGCGTGGCTATGATGGAAAAATGGGAGCACGTCCCCTGCGGCGACTGGTGCGCAGTCTGGTGGAGGATCCTGCGGCTACACGTCTGCTGCGGGGAGAGCTTCGTGCGGGGGACACCCTGCTGGCAGACGGCGAGGACGAGGTTCAGCTGACGGTTTTGCGCTCTGTAACGGAGGTGAGCTGAGTGTCGGGGTAGTAATGGGCGAGGATGTCGGCATAGCCCCACCCCTGCTTGGCGTAGACGTTCGCACCGTACTGGCTCATGCCTACTCCATGTCCGTATCCGCTGACGGTGAATGTAAAGGCATTATCGGCGTAATCTGCGGTGAAGGCCGATGACCGCAGACCCAGTGCGCTGCGCAGTTGGGTGCCCTTGATGGGGGTGCCGCAGACGGTGAGGGTGTCCACTCTGCCGCTGTCGGTCAGCCGGGACTCCGTCAGCCACGAGGCGGGATCCTCGGTGAAGCGCAGGTCGGGGAATTTGCCGGTTAGGGCCGAGCGCAGCTCCTGTGGAGAAAACACCACCTCGGTCACCAGATTGGGCACATCCTCCGCGGTTTCGGGGCTTTCCACGCTGACCAAATAGGGGCGGGGGTTCCAAATGGCTTCGCTGGCCTCCGTCGCCCCCATGGAGGAGGAATGGAACACCGCCTCGATGGGGGCGTCCTCGTATGTCAGATACAGACCGTCTGTACTCTGCACCGCATTGGTGATGCGGGCCCAATAGGTATCGTACTTGTCGCCCCAGCTTTCCCGCAGTGCAGCCTCCGAAGCGTAGGCCTTGCAGCAGGCGGGATCGTCGCAGATATCCGCTTCGGGATGGTTGGGGGATGGATGCTGCATTCGATGGAGAATATAGGTGCGGGCTGCCACGGCCTGTGCCATCAATGCCTGCTCTGCAAACAGGGCGGGCATTTCTCCTGCCAGCACATTGGGGAGATAGTTCCGCAAGTCTGTTGTCACGATGCCCGATTCTCCTTGGACGGTGAAGGTGATGTCTCTGTCTGCTGCGGGAGAAGGGGAGGGGGTGGGCACGGTCGGTTGGATGCTGCCTGCCCGTGCCATGGGCAGCAAAATGGATAGGATGACCGCGATCACAGACAGCAGGAATGCATGCTTCATAAATGTCTCCTTTGAAAATAAACCTTGACGGTTTTCTGTGTGGGGGGTAAAATATACAGATACGAAACCAATTTATTGAGACAGGATGACAAGTATGCAGAAAAAAGCAATTTCCATAGGCAGCATCGTTCTGGTGCTGGCGGCCTTCAGTGCCTTTGCCAGATGGATCCAGAATCAGGCTGCATTTGAGCTCGAAACGGGGCTGATGATCCACGGCAGTATTTGGAGCAAGCTCACCTTCCTTTTGGCGGTGCTGTGTCTGCTGGGGATCGCATGGGTGGTGCGCAGTCTGTGGTATGAGGGCTATTACGCACCTACAACACTGGACAAAATCATTGTGGGCAATCCTCTGTGGATGAATCGCTTCGCCAAGGTCATTGCGGTTTTGATGACCGTAGGGGCAGGCGTTGCCTTTCTGGTGGCGGGCTATGAGCTGTATTCCACCATGGTGCGTACCCTGTGCGTGCTGGCAATTGCGGCGGCGTGGGGGGTTGTGAAGCTTAGCTCCCTGCCTGCTTGGGAAAAGAAAATGCCCTTTATGGAGACCGTTCTGGCAGCTCTGCCTGCTGTGATGTATGTGTACTGGCTGCTGGTGAGCTACCGTACCCACGGGGCTGTTCCCTCTGTGTGGAGCTATGCGGCGGAGGTCTTTGCCATTTGTATGAGCGTTCTGGGCACCTTTTATTTTGCGGGCTATGCCTTTGATTTCCCCAAGCCCTATGTGACCCTGACCTGCCTGCTGTGCGGGGCGTATCTGTCTCTGATGACCCTGCCCGACAGCCGCAATGTGGGTCTGGCGCTGATGCTTCTGGCAGGTGCCGCCATGCAGCTGTATCTGGCTTGGATGATCGTGACCTCCATGACTGCAGAATGGCCGGAGGAAACCGATGGTTTCAGTGAAGAGTGAAGAGAGAAAAGTGAAAAGAAGCGGTCAATTTCAATTCTCTGAATTGAAATTGGTATATAAAATTTAAAACAACAAACCCAATTCGCAAGAATTGGGTTTGACTTTTTCTTTTCACTCTTCACTTTTCACTCTTATCTGAATAAAAATGCCCGTATCCCACAGGATACGGGCTATTTTTATTCAATGCTGATCATGTAGTAGTATACGGGCTGGCCGCCGTTGACGGTCATGACTTCCGCTTCGGGGAACTTTGCGCCGATCTGTGCGGCGACTGCTTCCGCAGCTTCCTCGTTCATGTCTTCGCCGTAGTATACGGAGATGATGGCGGGGGCATACTCGCTGAACTTTTCGCCTACGGAATCCAGCAGACCCTCCAGGCTCAGGTTGCTGGACAGCAGACCGCCGTCGAACAGGCCCAGATATTCACCTGCGTGGATCTGGTGACCATCGAACTCGGAGTCGCGGGCTGCATAAGTAATGGTAGCGGTATGGACAGTTTCGATGACTTCCTTGAACAGCTCTTCCAGCTCTGCTGCCTGACCGTTGGGGTCAAAGTTGATGAGAGCGGTGATGCCCTGAGGGATGGAAGCGGTGGGGATGACGATGACTTCCTTTTCGGTCAGACGACCTGCCTGCTGGGCTGCCATGAGAATGTTCTTGTTGTTGGGGAACACGAACACGGTGCTTGCGGGGGTGCGGTTGACCGCTGCCAGAATGTCCTCGGTGGAGGGGTTCATGGTCTGACCGCCGGTGACAACCTGATCGGCACCAAGCTCCTTGAACAGTGCTTCCAGACCTGCACCTGCGCAAACGGCTACAACGCCCAGTTCCTTTTCTGGTTCCGCTACGTAATCCTCAGCTTCCTCTGCGGGAGCTTCCGCGGGAGCCGCACCGCCGGACAGCTCGGAGTGCTGCAGACGCATATTTTCAATCTTTACGGAAACGAACTGACCGTAGGTCAGGGCTTCGGTCAGAACAACACCGGGCTGGTTGGTGTGAACGTGAGCCTTGATGATCTCTTCGTCGTCTACGCAGACAACGCTGTCGCCCATGGTGTTCAGGAAGGCCCGCAGGTCGTCGGGGTCCTTCCGGGTCTGACGTTCCACGATAAATTCGGTGCAGTAGCCGAATTCGATCTCGTCGGGATTGAAGGAGTTGAAGTCTGCCTTTTCGTTCAGATTGCTTTCTTCCTCAATGTCGATATCGGAGATGTCGGGCATTTCAAAGCGGCCCTGCATGCTTGCCAGCATGGCCTCAAAAATGACCATGTAGCCGAAGCCGCCCGCGTCCACAACGCCCGCCTTCTTCAGTACGGGGTTCAGATTGACCGTGTCTTCCAGAGCTGCCTGACCTGCTTCGATTGCCTGAGACAGGGTCAGCTCCAGATCCGCGCCGTTTGCTGCAAATTCGGTTGCTGCAGCTGCTGCCATACGGGCAACGGTCAGGATAGTGCCTTCCTTGGGCTTCATAACTGCCTTGTATGCTGCGTCAACGCCTGCCTGCATGGCTTCCGCAAACAGCTTTGCGTCGGCGGTTTCCTTGCCCTTCAGCTTCTTGGACAGACCGCGGAACAGCAGAGACAGGATAACGCCGGAGTTGCCGCGTGCGCCGCGGAGCATACCGGATGCAACGGTGTTTGCCACATCGCTCAGGCTCTGGGGGTTCTTCTTATTCAATTCATTGATGGCATTGGTCATGGTCATTGCCATGTTGGTGCCGGTGTCACCGTCGGGAACGGGGAACACGTTCATATCGTTGAGCTGCTGTTTGTGTGCGGTCAGGGATGCATGGGCACACAGCACCATATTCTTATAGGACTGACCGTTGATCATTTCTGTCATATCTGCTTGTCCTCCGATTAACCGAGCATCATGGTGTCAACATAGATGTCCACGCGGCTGACGGAAATCCCGGTAGCCTTTTCGACCTTGTAGCTGACTTCGTCCTGGATCTCATGGCAGATAGCGGCAATGTTGATGCCCTGGTCCACCGCGATGTGCAGCTCAATGATCAGATCATTGTTTTCACCGTACTTGACGACGACACCCTTGGACATGGATTCTCTCTTGAGCAGCTGGAAGATGCCTTCCTTGTTCTTGCCTGCCATGCCCTTTACGCCGAAGCAGTTGGTTGCGGCGTCGCCTGCCAGGTTGGAAAATACGTCTCGGGAGATGCTGATGTGGCCGTTATTGTTGTCGATGCTCACCATATCGTGATGCTCCTTTCAATATAGGAAATTTAAAATAGTTACAAATTAAATAGTACCGATAACAGTACAATCTCCATTATTATAGTCTATTTTCACAAAAAACACAAGCATTTTTTGCATTACAACGCCAAAAATCAGGGCGGTTTGAATGGCAAAAGAAACAATTTTATGTTGTTGCATAAAAAAGAGTAAAAAATTTCTGAAATTGTTAGAAAAAAGATGAATCAATGAATTTACAAAATGTGTTGGATATGATATACTTTTTGCCGTGAATGTCAACATTACAAAATTTAGATGATAAAAATCTAGGAGATGAATGTATGATTATTAAAAAAAGAAAGCTCGAAACAATGGATGGTAATACCGCTGCCGCTCACGTATCCTATGCGTATACTGAAGTAGCTGCTATTTACCCCATTACCCCCTCCAGCCCCATGGCAGACTTTGTTGACCAGTGGTCCGCTCAGGGCAGAAAGAACATCTTCGGTTCTCAGGTCAAGGTTCAGGAAATGCAGTCCGAAGCAGGCGCTGCAGGCTCCGTTCACGGCTCTCTGAACGCAGGTGCTCTGACCACCACCTACACCGCATCTCAGGGTCTGCTGCTGATGATCCCCAACATGTACAAGATCGCAGGCGAACTGCTGCCCTGCGTCTTCCATGTAACCGCTCGTGCTCTGGCTTCCCACGCACTGAGCATCTTCGGTGACCACAGCGACATCTACTCCTGCCGTCAGACCGGCTTTGCAATGCTGGCTGAAACCAACGTACAGGAAGTTATGGACTTGGCTCCCGTTGCTCACCTGGCAACCATCAAGGGCCGCGTTCCCTTCGTAAACTTCTTCGACGGCTTCCGCACCTCTCACGAACTGCAGAAGATCGAAGTTTGGGACTACGAAGATCTGGCTGACATGTGCGACATGGATGCTGTTCAGGCATTCCGCGATCGCGCTCTGAATCCCGCTCACCCCGTTGCACGCGGCTCTCACGAAAATGGCGACATCTTCTTCCAGCACCGCGAAGCTTGCAACCCCTACTATGACGCTATCCCCGGTATCGTTGAAGAATACATGGGTAAGGTCAACGAAAAGCTGGGCACCAACTACCAGCTGTTCAACTACTACGGCGCAGAAGACGCAGAACGCGTTATCGTAGCTATGGGCTCCATCTGTGACGTAGCAGAAGAAGTTATCGACTACCTGACCGCTCAGGGCGAAAAGGTTGGTCTGGTAAAGGTACGTCTGTACCGTCCCTTCCGCGCTGACAAGCTGGTTGCTGCTATCCCCGCAACCGCAAAGAAGGTTGCTGTTCTGGACAGAACCAAGGAACCCGGCGCTCTGGGCGAACCCCTGTACCTGGACGTTGTTACCGCTCTGGCACAGTCCGGCCGTATGGCAGGTCTGAAGGTCACCGGCGGCCGTTACGGTCTGGGCTCCAAGGATACTCCTCCCTCCTCCATCTTCGCAGTATATGAAGAACTGAAGAAGGACGAACCCAAGATGCAGTTCACTCTGGGCATCAACGACGACGTTACTTACCTGTCTCTGCCCGAAGTTCCCGCTCCCAACACCGCTGCAGAAGGCACCGTAGAATGCAAGTTCTGGGGTCTGGGCGGCGACGGCACCGTAGGCGCAAACAAGAACTCCATCAAGATCATCGGCGACCACACCGATAAGTACGTACAGGCATACTTCCAGTATGACTCCAAGAAGACCGGCGGCGTTACCATCTCCCACCTGAGATTCGGCGACAACGCTATCAAGTCTCCCTACTACATCAACAAGGCTGACTTCGTCGCTTGCCACACTCCCGCTTACATCACCAAGGGCTTCCCCATTGTTCGTGACGTTAAGCCCGGCGGCGTATTCATGATCAACTGCCAGTGGACCGACGAAGAACTGGCTCACCACCTGGATGCAGCTTCCAAGCAGTACATTGCTAAGAATAACATCCAGCTGTACACCATCAACGCTATCGACCTGGCAATGCA
>JAFQDR010000085.1 GCA_017415945.1 Oscillospiraceae bacterium | reverse complement strand
TCTTCGGGAACAAGCGTATCTACATCGATAACATATGCGTCGTTACGACCGTTCTTTCTCCATCGTTCCATAAGAACACCCCCTGTTTCTTCTATTATACCAGAAACAGAGGGTGTGGTCTATTTTTTTGACAGGCTGAAAGGGATGACTTTCGTCATCCCTTTGATAGATATGTTGGATTAGAAGCCCTGCTTCTTGAGCATAGCGGCGATCTGGGGAGGCCAGTCGGTGCAATTCATAATAAACTGGGCCTTGCAGCACTTTCTGCCCGTACCGTCTCTGACGATAATGTCGTAGTATGCCAGCTTGTTGCCCGCACGCAGGAGGCTGCCCGTTGCGGTAATGGGGCCCTTGACTGCGGGAAGCAGATAGTGAATGGAAGCGGTCACCGTAACGGGACGCTTTTTCTGCAGCATCCCCACGCAGGCAGCAACGCAGTTGTCGCACATGGTGAACAGCACGCCCTGATGGACATAGCCGCGATCGGAGCTGGTGTCGCTGTACAGGTCGGTCTGCACATGGATGCCCTTTTTGTCTGCATAGGGCGCTCCGATATGACATACATCGTCAAAGGTACGCTTCATGCCCTTTGCCATGATGCCGGTATTCATAAAATTGGAGGTTGTTTTCCCTTTATATTTCTTGGGGTAAACCAGCTCTACACCGTCCTGAGTGGTATCCTGCAAAATCAAGGTCTGCAGGAAGCACAGATCTCCCTTACCGTCAAAGACCTTGGCCTCACAAACCACTGCCTCATGGAAGACGCTCATAAGCTTTGCCTCTGCGGTAATGGGGGCGCTGTGCACCATACCCAGATACTGGCAGGTAGACTGCACCACCTGCATATGGCGCCCCAGACATACCAGCGCCATGTTGCGGGCTGCAATGTGACCGATGGTATACAGGAAGCCACCGTGGGCAAAGCCGTAGGGGTTGAGAAATACATCCTTGCTGTCGCAGCGCACAGTCACACTTCTCTTGGTGTAGCTCTGCAGAACCAGATTCAAGTTCTCCGTAAATAAGTCGTTGATGGGAAGCTGTTCATCGATGAATTCCTGCATAATTGTCACTCCTTAAAAGCTTTGTTCTGGTATCCCTGAGGCAGATTGTTTGCCTTGTATTCCACACCCTGCATGGTGAACAGCGCAACCGCGATCAGTTCGCCGTTGCCGTCGGTAATATCCAGATCGTAGAACACCAGCTGCTTGCCGTTGCGCACCAGCTTTGCTTCTACGGTCACGGGGCCTTCCGTTGCGGGACGGAGGAAGTGAATGGAGCTGGAAACGGTAACGGGACGCTTTTCCAGCAGCATGGCCATGCTGCCGCCGGCACAGGCATCGCAGCAGGTATAGATTGCGCCGCCGTGTGCGGTGCCGTACACATCGTATACATCGTCCAGCAGGTCAACGGAATACTTCATACCTGCTGCACCTCTGCCGCTCATGAAGCAGTGGCAGACGGTTGCGAATGCGGGGGACTGTCTGGGATAGGACAGGCCGGTGACCTCGTCCACGGGATCCCCATCCTTGCTCATAAACAGGGTGGGCTCCTTGCCGCTGACGGTGACCTCGGGGTGATCCACTTCCTTCAGACTGATGACCTGCTTGAAGCAGACTCTGTTCTTTTCGTCCATCACGGAAACACGATATTCCAGACGGCTGTTGCCTGCACGGAGCAGCTCGGTTTCCGCATAAGCCCAAGCACCGTTCAGGCTGGTGAGGTATTCACAGCTGGCATCGGTGACAACAGTCTTGCGATCCAGACACAGCTGTGCGGATGCAATAGCTGCCAGATGCCCCACGGTATAGGTGAAGCCGCCGTGAGCAAAGCCGTAAGCGTTGCAGAATTCCTTCTTGGATACCGCACGGGTCAGCAAACCGTTTTCACGGACCTCCAGCACCTCAAACTCGATGATTTTTGCCAATGCCTCTTTATTTTCGTAGTTCATAGTCATTCCCTCATTTGTTACTTTATTATCACTGTATATTGTCTCATAAATCCTTGCATATCGCAATGGTTTTTGTACAAGTCTTTTTTTTAACAATTTATTGATCCAGACTCTGAACCACAAACTGGGCAACCGCCGCAAGGGTCCCGTTCCCATCCACAATATCCACATCGTAGAAATTCAGCACACGTCCTCTGCGGGTCAGGCGGGGTCTTGCCTCCACAAGGCTTGCCGCTGCCTTGGTCACATAGCGAATGGATGCGGACACGGTGACGGGGGTCTTGCGTTCGATACGCACCATGGAGCCGCAGGCCGCGGAGTCCGCTACGGTGAACATAGCGGCGGTATGGGCAAAGCCATGGGCATCGGTGTTGTTTTCGTTCAGATCCAGTGCGTACACCAGCCCCGTAGCTTCCTTACGGATGGAATAACAGTTCAGATAACGAGAGAAGGAGGTTGCCAAGCAGGGGAAGGGAGGCTCCGCATCCAAATCCTTGGGCATGGGATTGGCAGAGGTAATGACGGGGCTGTGCACAAGGGGTGCCTGCACATATTCCGCCGCCCGCTTCAGTCCGATGATCTGGGTAATGCACAGGGCCCCCGCTCCGTCGAACACTTCCCCACGGCAGACAGGTGCCGCCTCATCCCCATTCACCAATTGGATCACGGTCTTTGCGGGGAATTTCCGCAGGGATCGGAGATATTGTGTGGAGGTCTCGGTCACTTCCCAGCTGCCCCCATAGTTTTGCTGCGCACAAAGCACAGCGGACAGCTGTCCCAATGCGTGGAGATATCCCCCATGGGCCATCCCGTAGGGATTCAGCACCTCGGGACGTGCGTTTGTGATTGTGACCAAGCCATTATCTCGTACTTCCGAAAGCTCCAAGCCCAGCTTCTGTGCCAAAGGATCTCTGATTTCCATATGCCTTCTCCTCTCTTATTTCTTGTCCATATCGCGGATGATAAACTGCCCCACCGCAACGGTTTTTCCCGCTCCGTCTATCAGCTCCACATTGTAGAAGTTCAGGAATTTTCCCTTTCGCACAGAATGTGGCACCGCATGGACAGGCCCTTGGGCAGTGGGAGCCAGATAATGCATATTGGCAGACACGGTAATGGGCCGCTTTCCGTCCACATAATACAGGCAGCCTCCCACAGCGCAGTCCGCGGCGGTGAACATGGCGGCAGGCAGGGCATAGCCGTACTCGTCGCAGTTTCGCTCACACAAATCAACGGAGTACACAATGGATGCCTCATCTCTGGCTGTGGTGTAAATATTCATCCAATGGGCAAAGGTGGTAGATACACAGGGCAGAAGGAATTCCCCATTCGGCTCCTTGGGGGGCATATTTTCTGTGTGGATTTTGGGAATCTGCACCACTGCTTCCTTATGGGAAATTGCGGGAGTCAGAACGGCGTTCAGCTCAAAGCACAGAGCACCCTGTGAATCCCGCACTTCCGCGCGAACCATGGGGTAGTCGGGCTCTCTGCTGATTATCACCGCTTCAATGACAGAGGGATAAATGCGCAGGGGATGGAGAAACAGGCACTCCGCGCTGCGGACATTCCACCCACCGCCCAGACAAAGTTCTCCACAAACCTGTGCGGCAATGTGGGCAACGGTATATAAATAGCCTCCGTGGGCAATACCATATACATTATTACAATCCTTGTAGAGATTTCCATGCATGGTGATGCCGTCCTCCCGCACTTGGGTGACCTCCATCAGCATATTACGTTCAAAGCGGCTTGGTTTTCTCACAGCAATGCTCCCTTTCCTGTACAACATTTTTTTCTATTGTACCGTTGCTGCTGTTTGTATGCAATGTGTTTTCCACATTTCTTCTAAATTATATGGAAAAGAGGCCTATTATGAAACGATTTTTCCTGTTCCTCATGCCGATCTGCCTATTGTTTTCCACAGGCTGTGCAAAAAGCAGCTTGTTTTCCAACTATCGTCCCATTGAACAGCTGAAGCTGATTCACGCCATTGGCTTCGATGCCCACGAGGAAGGCTTGGAGCTGAGTATCTGCGGCGGTGAGGAGGGTGAGGAGGGACAAAGCCTCATCCGTCTGTCCTGTACGGGGAAGAACATTTCCGATTGCTTGGGGAAGCTGCAAAATTACAGCGAAAAATTCGAGCTGTACTTTGCCCACACCCGTTATGTACTGGTTGGCGAGGACTACGCACGGCAGGGGCTGGGAGATGTGATGCAGTATTTGGAAAGCTCCGAGCAGCTGCGGTCGGACATTCCCCTGTTCATCGTAAAGGGCGGCAAGGCCAAGGATGCTGTCATGGAGGCAGGCGGCAAAAAGGAAGGGATACACGATGTATTGGAGGCGGTCATCCGTGACTGTGACCGACAGGGCATGGGCTTCCCCTTTACCTGCGGGGACATCGGCTCCTTTTCCGCGGAATACGGCAGTGCCTTGGCCTGCGCTCTAACCATGAACAAGACAAAAGACACCAACCCCTCTGCGGAGGATGAGGAAGTGACCCCCATTGCGGCGGGCTATGGGGTCATTGACTACGGCACTCTCACCGCCTTTCTCTCTGCCGATGCCTCCCGTGCCGTAAATCTCCTCATTGGGGAGCTTGGCACAGGCGGGGTGACCATCACCGTGGACGGACAGCCCGTAAGCCTGCGGTTTACCCAATGCAAAAGCAGCTTGACCCCTACCTTTGGACAGGCGGGCACCATGACTCAGCTGCAGTCTTCCCTGCAATTGGAAGCGGAGCCCATAGAAACGGAGCAGAAACATCCTGTTGACAGGCAGCGATTGGAAGCTGCGGTGTCGGATAACGTAAGCCAATGGATGAATGAGCTGTTTCTGGCCATGCGCAGCACCAAATGCGACTTTTTGGGATTGGGGGCCCGCATTGCCATCGCCTATCCCAAGGAAATGACCCGCGCACCGATTCCATGGACACAGCAGCTTGACACCCTGTCCATGTCTGCCCATGTGCAATGCTCCGTCCACCACAAGGAAAATGAATCCCGTACCAAGGAGGTACCATCGTGAAGAACGGCATATCGTTCCGACAGCTGCGAATCCTGTGCTTCGTGGCTATGCTCAGTCCCTTTCTGCGGCTGCTGCCCGCAAGCGTTGCTTCCCGTGCAGGGTCTGCCGCATGGGTCAGCGCCGCTTGTTCTCTGCTGCCTGCCCTGCTTTTGACAGCCATGCTCACTCTGCTGCTGAAGGGTTTTCCACAAGGACAGGGATTTTCCCGGGTTTTGCCCCGTATTTTGGGTAGTTTCGGTGGAAAACTCCTGCTGCTTTTGTGGTCGGCGTGGTTGGTTTTCCACAGCGGCTTTTTATTGCGCAGCGGCGCTGATCGATTCATCGCCACCATTTATCCCACAGCCACGCCTCCCTTCTTCATGGTGCTCACAGCCATTGCCTGCACAATTGCCGCTTTTGGGCATATCAAGCCTCTGGCGCGGACGGCGGAGCTGTTTCGTCCTCTGCTTCTGTTCGTGATCCTCACGGTGCTGCTGTTTTCCTTAGAGGATGTGGAGCCCACCTTCCTCTTACCCGTCACATGGGAAGATGCGCCCGCCATTGCAAAGGGCATCCCCCTTGCAGCGGAGGCGGTGTCCGTGGCCTTGGTGACCATGGGATTTTTGACCCAATATACCGCAGCCGACGAAAAATCTCACAGTCTCATCCCGTGGCTGTTGGGGGTGACGGTGCTGAACGTGCTGCTGTGTGCCGTGTCCGTAGGCAGTCTGGGGAAGACCTACACCTCTGCCTTGGCATATCCCTTTTTC
>JAFQDR010000084.1 GCA_017415945.1 Oscillospiraceae bacterium | reverse complement strand
GCTGCATCATAGTTGTAGGGCAGGGATTCGCTCCTGTCCTTTTGCCCCCACAGATTGCTGCTGCATCTTTCTATCCATTCCGAAATTCGCTTGCGAATTTAGATTTAAAAAAGATGCAGAGCAAAGAGGACGAGCAACGAAATGAGCGCCCTCCACGAGCCTGCGAGTGGATAGCGATATGAAGTTCGCGAGGACGAATTGTAAAGTCTACTTGACATTTTCTCCGCTCTATGCTATGCTCTAATTGTAAAGGACGCTTTACACCAAAGGAGGTTCGCCTATGAAAAACAGAATCGAAAGCATCCGCAAGGAACGGGGCATCCGTCAGGAGGAATTTGCCAAGGCTTTGGGCGTATCCCGCCAGACCATCAGCTCTCTGGAAAACGGACGGTACAACCCCTCCATCCAGCTGGCGTTCAAAATCGCCCGATATTTTGACATGACCATTGAAGAAGTATTTATTTACGAGGAGGACTGAACCATGAACACCAAACGTTTCATTGCAAGTATAGTGGAAATTATTCTGGGCATCGTGCTGTGGATTTGCAGCGCCATCGGCATGATTGACAGCTACTGGGGCGGCATGGGCGGCGGGCTCATGGGTGTGGGCATCGTATTCCTCGTCCGCAGCATCCGCTACAAGCGTAATCCCGAATACAAGGAAGAATACGACATTGAAATGAATGACGAGCGCAACAAATTCATTCGTCTGAAGGCATGGAGCTGGGCAGGATATCTGTTTGTGATGATTGCCGCCGTCAGCAGCATTGTCAGCAAGCTGGTGGGCAGAGAGGACTTGATGATGTTCTTCAGCGGCAGTGTGTGTCTGGTTGTGGTGCTGTACTGGCTCAGCTATGTGATACTGAAGAAGAAGTATTAAGACGCGACTATCACCGCACCTTGTCATCCTGAGCGTTAGCGAAGGATCTCAAGGGCTTAACCGAGGTCAGTCGCATCACCATATCTCCATCCATAGCGTTGAGATCCTTCGTCGCTTCGCTCCTCAGGATGACACACAAAATCAAAACACCCCCGACGACCATCGGGGGTGGATAATTTAGTATTTGTAATTTCTTACATCCGTGTGGCAATGGGGACATTCCTTGATGTACATCATGTTCTTCAAGGGCAGCACCCGGCGGCAGCGAGGGCATCGCCAAAATCCCAGTGTTCCGCCAATGGCCAGTGCCAAGCAAATGGCAGCGGCATTTTCATAGGCTTGGCTGCCTTCCACATAGGAAGAAACGCAGCACATCAGCGCAAGGATCAGCAATGCCATACAGATGATACGCCACCGTGCGGGGGGCAATATACGAAACAGAAAATCCATATAATATCTCCTTTTGCGGTCTTTTGACACATTATAGCAATATCCCCGCAAAAGTGCAAGCCGAAAGGAAACTTAACCATGAACCAAAAGAAAAAGAAAGAGCCTTGGCGATATATCGTCAGTGGCATCGCTTTTGCATACATTGTTTATATGTGGATTGAAAAGGACGTTCTTTCCACGTTGACCACCATTCCTGCCGAACAGACACTGCCCATAATAATCATTTCCATATTCACCACTCTATTGAAAGTTGCTCTGTATGGTGGAGGCGCTTACCTCATTCACATGATTATTAAAAACAGAAAGGAACAGTAATGAGCAAACGAACCAGACAATACATCGGCCTGCTGTGCGCAGTCATTGCCTACTATCTCATCCATGAGGGAGCACATCTCCTCTATGCAGTGAGCACCGGAGTATTCAAACAAATCATCTTCATGGGTCTCGGCATCCAAATCGATATCTATGCCGATAAGCTCACCCAAACGCAGCTGGGCATCTTCTGCCTTGTAGGTGCCGCTGCAAGCCAAATCGCCGCATACATCATGGTGCTGATGACAAAGCCCATCTGCCGCTCCCCTTCCAAGGTTTTCAAAGCCTGCTGCTATTACATCACCATAGCCCTGCTGCTTCTTGACCCTGTGTATTTGAGTGTGCTGTGCTCGTTTTTCGGCGGTGGGGACATGAACGGCATTGCACTTCTGGTCCCCGAAATGACCGCGCGCATCGCCTTCGGCGCACTGCTGATTCTCAATGGACTGGTATTTTGGAAGTCGGTACTCCCCCGCTACACCGAAAGCTTCCACGAATGACATATAACAATTCACAAATTAACAACGTAGGGGGCGGCGCCCTCGACGCCCCTCAGATCATATAACAATTAAATCTTTAGGGCCGATGAGGGCATCGGCCCCTACAAGCTAAATCACCCTACAAACAAAAACACCTCCGAGAAATCGGAGGTGTTTGTTGTTTGTAGTATTAGTCCTGAGGCTTGATGATCTTTCTGGGGCAGACGGTCTCGCAGTGGCCGCACTTGACACACTTGTTGGGATCGATTTCTGCCAGGAAGTTGGTAACCTTGATTGCGTCTACGGGACATTCCTTGACACACTTCATGCAACCAATGCAGCCAACCTTACATGCCTTAATAACAGCGGGACCCTTGTCGTTGGAACGGCAAGCAACCAGTTCGTTCTGGCTGTAGGGAACCTTAACAATAACGTCCTTGGGGCAAGCTTCGGCACATGCCATACAGCCAACGCACTTTTCGCGGTCGACCTTGGCAACGCCGTTTTCGATCTTCATAGCACCGAACTTGCAGGCCTTCACACAGTCGCCGTAGCCAATGCAGGAGTAGGAGCAGATCTTGGTGCCCTTACCGCCGTAGCCCATAGCAGCCTGGCAGGTCTTTTCGCCGGTGTAGTTGAACTTCAGACCTGCAACGTCCAGAGAACCGGAGCAGGGTACGAATGCGATCATCTTTTCGCCGGAACCGCCGCCGACGCCCATGATCTCGCCGATCTTTGCAGCAGCTTCGGGGCCGCCGGGACCGCACTTGTCAACGGGAGCTTCGCCTGCAACGATTGCAGCAGCGTAGCCGGAGCAGCCGGGGAAGCCACAGCCACCGCAGTTTGCGCCTGCAAGGCATTCCAGAACTGCTTCTTCACGGGGGTCAACCTCAACAGCAAATACCTTGGAGGCAAATGCCAGGATCGCGCCCCACAGTGCGCCCATTACGCCGAGGACAGCAACAGCATATACAATATTCATCATAGTGTTCTTGTCCTCCTATTACCAAATCTTCATGCCGCTGAAGCCCATGAATGCCAGAGCCAGCAGACCTGCGGAAACCAGTGCGATGGGGAAGCCCTTGAAGCTTTCGGGATAGTCCGCAAATTCCAGACGTTCACGAACGGAAGCGAACAGAACGATTGCAACCAGGAAGCCGATACCGCCGGTGATACCGTAAACAACGGATTCAATGAAGTTGTAGTTGTTCTGTACGTTCAGCAGAACAACACCCAGAACCGCACAGTTGGTGGTGATCAGGGGCAGGTAAATACCCAGAGAGGAGTACAGGGAGGGAATGTTCTTCTTCAGGAACATTTCTACCAGCTGAACCAGAGATGCAATGATCAGAATGTAAGCCAGAGTGCCCATGTAAGCCAGGTCGAACATATTCAGCAGACCGGTGACAACATAGCACAGAGCGGAAGCCATACCCATAACGAAGGTAACAGCCAGACCCATACCCAGAGCGGTATCTACCTTCTGAGAAACACCCAGGAAGGGGCAGATGCCAAGGAACTGGGAGAAGATGAAGTTGTTAATGAGGATGGCGCCCAGAGAAATAGACAGAAGAGAAGTAACCATTATTCATTGACCTCCTGTTCTTTCTTTGCTTCTGCTTTAGCAGCAGACTTTGCCAGCACATACTGCATCAAAGCGATCAGCACACCCAGAGTTACGAAGCCGCCAAAGGGCAGGATCATGTACATGATGCCGTATTCTGCGGGGAAAATCTGGATGCCTTTTGCGGTGCCCATTGCGAACTTCAGGGAACCGTCAACGATTTCGATGAGACCTGCGCCGAAGGTGCCGGAGCCCAGGAATTCACGGATAACACACATTGCGATCAGAACCAGCGTGTAGCCCAGACCCTGAGAGACACCGTCGATAAAGGATGCGCCCACGGAATTCTTGGAGCAGAATGCTTCCGCACGACCGATGATAATGCAGTTAACAACGATCAGGGGGATAAACACACCCAGAGAGTCCGCAAGTGCGGGGATGTATGCCTGGAGAACCAGGTCAACAATGGTAACGAAGCCTGCGATAACAACAACGAAGATCGCCAGACGGATTTCGCCGGGGATGATCTTACGCAGCATGGAAACTACTACGTTGCAGCAGGTCAGAATGACGAGAACGGACAGACCCATGCCAACGCCGTTGAACAGGGAGGTAGTGATCGCCATGGTAGCGCACATACCGACCAGCTGAACCAGAACGGGGTTATTGGTTACAAGGCCTTCCTTGAACTGATTTTTAATATTCATAGTGCCTTAAACCTCCTTAACCCACATTAGCGGCGGTGTCGATGGCGAGCTGGCAAGCATCAACGATTGCCTGAGAAGTGATGGTAGCACCGGTCAGAGGAGCGACCTCGCCGCCCTTCTTGTCCAGAGCCAGACCGGAGGACTGACCCACAAACTGTGCTCTCCATTCAGCCTCGGTGGACTTTGCGCCCAGACCGGGGGTTTCGCCATGGTCGATAACGGAAACGCCGGTGATCGCGCCGTCGTTATCAACGCCGATTGCCAGTGCCAGCATGCTCTGAGAACCGGAGATGCTGACTTCCACAACGGTGCCTTCTGCGCACTTTGCAACAGCGGTTACGTTTGCGTCGGTGTAATCGACGGGTTCGTAGTCACCTGCGGAGGGCAGAACCTCGTTGTATGCAGCTGCGGTCTTGGCAGCTGCGATGTCTGCAATAACGGGAGCGGTGATCATGTTGACAGCACCCAGAACAGCGGAAACCACTGCACAGATGATCATCAGGATCAGAGCCATTTTAAACATGAGGGAGGTAGTGTTCTGCTTTTCCATTACTTGTGACCTCCTTCTGCGTGCAGCTTTTCAACCTGCTTCTGCAGCTTTTCTGCCTTTTCAGCAGCCTTAGCAGCCTTGCGTTCCGCTTCAGCAACCTTCTTGTCAGCCTTTGAAATACCGAACTGAGTCTGAGGAGTTGCCTTGTCGATTGCCCATACCAGCAGGTTCATAATGAGGATTGCGTAGGAAACGCCTTCGGGGTAGCCGCCGAAGTAGCGGATCAGCACGGTGAGCAGACCGCAGCCTGCGCCGAAGATCAGCTGACCGTTGGGAGTAACGGGGCTGGTGGAGTAGTCGGTTGCCATGAAGATCGCACCCAGCATCAGACCGCCGGAGAACAGGTTCAGCAGCATCCATTCCACATTACCGTAGCCTTCACGGCCGAATACCAGAGTCAGAACTGCAACGGTGCCGATGAAGGTAGCGGGGATACGCCAGGAAATGACCTTTCTGTACAGCAGGTAAGCGCCGCCCAGGATCAGAGCCAGAGCGGAAACTTCACCGATACAGCCGGGGATACCGCCCAGGAACAGGTTGCCGACGGTGAAGTATTCGGGCAGAGCCACGACGTCAGCGCTGTACAGGTAGGACAGGGGGGTAGCCATGGTGGTGCCGTCAACAGCGCCCTTCAGAGCAGCGGGAACGGCCCAGGTGGTCATCAAAACGGGATAGCTCAGCAGGAATGCACGGCCTGCCAGAGCGGGGTTCAGGAAGTTCTTGCCAATGCCGCCGTACAGCTGCTTGACAACAACGATTGCGAAGAAGCTGCCCAGCACGATCATCCACCAGGTAGCGCCGACGGGCATGCAGTAAACCATCAGAACACCGGTGACGCAGGCGGACAGGTCGCCAACGGTGGAGTGCTTCTTCATGAGCTTGCGGTATGCATATTCAAAGAATACGCAGGAAACCACGGAGATCACAACATTCAGCAGAGCCTTGAAGCCAAACTGCCAAACGCCGACTGCCAGCGCGGGAACCAGAGCGATCAGCACATCGCGCATGATGGTGCTGGTATCGGTCTTGGAACGGATAAAGGGAGCGCCGGAAACATTATAGAGCATTTTTTCGTTCATTTACGTTC
>JAFQDR010000083.1 GCA_017415945.1 Oscillospiraceae bacterium | reverse complement strand
TCTCTCCCTCCGGTTTCGCTGCGCTCAACCACCTCCCTCATCAGAGGGCGGCGAGGGGGAAAAGGCTCTTTGTCAGACTGTCAAAAAATGCTTTGCAGAATTTCGTCCATAAGGACGAAACAAAGTCAAATCTATTTTTCGCGCCGGCATGTACGAAGCGAAAAATACAAATAGGTCTGCAAGTGTGGAATTTGTTCGCTGAAGGCGGACAAATTATGCGCGCCGCAGACCTGCCGGCCCATCGCACAAGCGGGGGCATCTCTGTCAAAATGCTCCAAAGTAGTATTTTGACAGACTCGAACACGCCTGTCCTAAGGGACAGGCGTTTTGTGTATGCTTTTATTTGTGTGAGTTACTTTACGGAGTCTTTCACCATCTTGGACAGTGCGAACAATGCGATGGCATTGGGGATGACCATGAGGTTGTTGAACATATCAGCCAGCTCCCATACCAGATCGTTGGAGGCCAGAGTGCCCAGGAATACGAATACCAGTGCGATGACGGAGAAGGGAACGATGGCCTTCTTGCCGAACAGCCAGATAACATTGATCTTAGCAAACAGGTTCCAGCTCAAAATGGTGGAGAATGCGAAGAACAGCAGGCAGACTGCAACGAACATTGCGCCCAGACCTTCACCCATGATGGTGCCGAATGCCACCTGTGCCAGATTTGCCTTGGAGATGGTTTCGGGGATGATGCCGTTTGCCAGCACGCCGTCGGTGGTGTACAGGGTGGAGATGATAACCAGAGCGTTCAGGGTCAGAACCACGAAGGTGTCGATGAACACGCCGATCATAGCAACAACGCCCTGATCGTGGGGGCAAGCCACGTTAGCCTGTGCGTGTGCATGGGGAGTAGAGCCCATACCTGCTTCGTTGGAGAACAGGCCGCGCTTTGCGCCCTGACTGATGGCAGTCTTCAGTGCTGCGCCGAAGCCGCCGCCGATGATAGCCTGAGGCTGGAATGCGTACTTGAAGATCATGCCGAAGGTTGCGGGCAGATACTGAATACGGGCTACCAGAATGATGATGCCGCCGATCAGGAAGATGACTGCCATAACGGGAACCAGCTTTTCGGTAACGGATGCCAGACGGCTGATACCGCCCAAGAAGATCAGACCACAGATGATGACCAGTGCGATACCGACGATCCATGCGGGGATGCCGAATGCGGATTCGATATTGGAGCCGATGGAGTTGGACTGTACCATGCAGCCCATGCAGCCCAGTGCCAGCACCAGAGCTACCGCAAAGAAGGTTGCCAGGAACTTGCCGAATGCGTTGGGGAATGCGGTGGTGATGTAGTATACGGGACCGCCCTGAATGTTGCCGTCCTCGTCAATGCGGCGGGTCTTCTGTGCCAGAGTGGCTTCGGCGTAGATGGTTGCCATGCCGAAGAAGGCAATGATCCACATCCAGAAGATGGCACCGGGGCCGCCTGTGAGGATCGCGCCGCTGGCACCGACGATGTTGCCGGTACCGACCTGTGCGGCAATGGCGGTTGCCAGAGCCTGGAAGGAGCTCATGCCGCTTTTTTCCTTATTGCCGAACAGCTTAATGTTGCCGAATACCTTCTTCATGCCTTCCCCGAAGCAGCGAACCTGCACGAAGCGGGTCTTGATGGAGTAAAACAGGCCGACGCCCACCAGCAGGAAAATCAGAATGTAGTCGGACAGGTACGCGTTGATCTTTACAACGATGTTCAATAGGGTTTGTTCTAACATAGTGCTTTCGCCTCCTAAAAAAATAACAGAGCTGCCGCATATGCAGCAACTCCGGATCAAAGGACAATCAGCACAATAGAACATTGTACCGGCTTACTTGTCTGCTCTGTCCTTTCGCCTGAGAGATTCGACCGCTTCCGCAGTCTTGCACCTTCGGCACCCACTCAAGGTGGGATTCTCCAGAGTTCCTCCATTCTCGGTCTCTTGCGACTCCGAGAATTTCATCGGTATTTATCTGTCTGTGGCTGATGATAGCACCGTTGCACACAAAATGCAAGCATTGTTTTTGTATTAACAACAAGTTTGCGCACATTAGAGAAAAACGAGTGCTGATATCTGTGCAATCGGTAGAAAAACAAGCCGCACAAAGCAGGGCGGCTTGTGAGCTTAGAAAGCGATGCGCTTGATGGGCTTGCTGTCGGTGTGAGAGGGAATGGACATAGGAACCTTTTCGATGATGACGTTGGAGGCATCCAAGCCGTACCATGTGGTTTTGGAGCCTGCCAGACCGCGGACAAAATACTTGGTTTTCAGTACTGCCTTATCCATGCCTGTGAGCTCGGACTTGTGAGGAATGAGCTTGTGGATAATACAGAACTTGAAGGTGCCCACGGTGTTTTTGTCATAAATGGAATGCTTTTTGTGCTGGAGGGGAAGCTCACCGCTTTCCTGCAGATCTCTGACGATTTGGCGCAGGTAGCGGTTGATACGCTGGTCGCATTTGAAGCCGATGTTCATACGGACACGGAAAATGAAATCTGTGCCGAAGGTCTCTACATCATATTCCAGAGTGTCGGGCTCATCGGTGACATGGACGCTAATGAACCAATAGGCCTCCGCCCGCTTGGGATCACGGTCCAGAATGGAATAGAGTATGTCACGGTCAATGGTGGGCTCGTTGTTTGCCGATTCCAGATACACCAGATTGTGGCAGTACAGGGGCAGCTCGGTGTCTTTGCGGAGCTTATCCAGCTCATCGATGTAATCGGGCATGTTCAGGTGGTGATAGAACTTGCGTTCCAGCCGGGTGCCTCGATGCCAGACGTACATGAGAGCCAGCAGCACGCAGGTGAGGATGACGGTCACATAGCCGCCGTGGGTGAATTTGGTCAGACTGGAGGCGAAAAATACGGCTTCGATCATGCCGAAGATGATCAGTACTCCAACGGACAGCAGCTTCCGCTGCTTGACTTTGTTCAGATATACGGAGATGAGCACAGTAGTCATCAGCATGGTAACGGTGATGGCAAGGCCATAGGCGCTTTCCATTCTGGCACCGCTGCGGAAGTACAGCACCACCAGTGCGCAGCCCACCCACAGTACCTTGTTGACCATGCCGATGTACAGCTGTCCCTTGGTGTCGGCGGGGTAGTGGATCTCCAGATGTGGCAGGAGGTTGAGCATAATGGCCTCGGAGACCAAGGTGTAAGAGCCTGTGATCAGAGCCTGAGAGGCGATGACTGCAGCGGCCGCACCCAGCAGTACCGCAAAGGGACGCAGGAACTCCGGCAGCATCATAAAGAAGGGGTTCAGGTCGTGGATGGCGTGCAGGGGAGCGGAGGCGGTGTTGGAGATGATCCAAGCGCCCTGACCCAGATAGTTGATGATCAGACACAGCTTTACAAAGGGCCAGCTGAAATAGATGTTTTCACGGCCCACATGCCCCATATCGGAGTATAGAGCTTCCGCACCTG
Organism: Oscillospiraceae bacterium; assembly: GCA_017415945.1. The sequence continues at coordinate 1,275 of JAFQDR010000083.1, read as the reverse complement.
TGGTGGCGAGGAATACGCTGCCCAGGATCATAAAGCCCGCCTTGTTATAGGGGCTCAGCAGCACCTCTACGGCGTAGATGGGATTGAACGCCTTCAGAATCCATGGATTGTGCACCACCTGCAGCAGGCCTGTCAGACCCAGAAAGCTGAACCACAGGAGCATAACGGGGCCGAAGCTGCTGCCGATCCTGCTGGTGCCTGTGTGCTGAATGGAAAACAGCACGGAAATGATGGTCAGTGTAATGAGCACCACTGTCCACTGATTATCCAGAAAACGGCTGATGGCTTCAATGCTCCGCAGACCCTCCACGGCGGTGGTGACGGTGACCGCAGGGGTCAGGATGCCGTCTGCCAGCAGGGCCGCGCCCCCAACCATAGCGGGGAAGATGAGCCATTTCCCGTGGTGGCGCACCAGTGCGTACAGGGAGAAGATACCCCCTTCGCCGTGGTTGTCCGCCTTCATGGCGATGAGTACATACTTGATGGTGGTCAGCAGGGTGATGGTCCAGATGACCAGAGACAGTGAACCCACAATAAATTGCTCGTTGACATTTGCAATGCCCCCGTTGCCCTCCAGAATGGACTTCATCACATACATGGGAGAGGTGCCAATGTCCCCGTATACAATGCCGATGGTTACGAGAAACAGAGAAAATTTGAATTTGTTTTTCATGGTTGGTACCGCCTTTGAGAGACGTTGATATAGCATATCAAGAGTACCAAATGTTTGTCTTTGTGTCAATGAACCGTTAAGAAAATGAAGACATATGTTAAGAAATGGGAATGGCAGTTTCTTTGGAAACTGCCATTTGAAAGAGTCTATGTGCGAAACAAACTTGTAAATATGGGGCTTTCCAGCTCCAATACATCGTCGGCGGGGATCTCCGTGCCGTCGTCCAATACCAATATGCGTCTGCGGCTGTCGATGCGCTTGAGTCTGCCGCCGGCAGATACATATGCGCCCCCTGCCTTGCGTGTGTCGGGGACGAAGTAGGTGACGGTGAGCTCCGGTAGAGAGGGAAGCACCTGGGCCAGCAGCTGCTGCTTCAGATCCAGCTCCTGCCGCTTGTCCTCGGCGGTGTCGATGCGGCTTGCGGTGCGCCGTGCGGTCTCTCGTACTGCGGCATCGTGGCCTGTCAGTGCCGCAAAGGAGGAAAACTGTGCTGCCCTGTCCGCACGAGACATTTGGGGACGTGTAGGGGAAACATGATGAGGCAGGTCAACGATATCCTCGTATGGCCATTTTTGTTGTTTGTTCATAAGAATCCTTTCTTG
>JAFQDR010000082.1 GCA_017415945.1 Oscillospiraceae bacterium | reverse complement strand
ATCGGTAATGTATTCTTCCTTCCAAGACTTATTCAGAGCATAAGAAAGCAGCAGACTGCTGGCAGACATACCGATACAATCTACACTCTCTGTCCACTCTTCCTGCTCAGGCAGAGAATCCAGCCTTTGTTCTTCCGTGGCTTCTAACTGTTCCAATATGGTAAAGACCTCTGACATCATCATGCGTCTTTCCATAAACGAAGTACTCCAGTAATTGTAATCATCACTTTTTGCCTTGCATACAAAGTCCTTATCAAGTATGGCTTGAATCGCGGACTGTATCAAAGCAGATACATCTTCCCATGTTACACGAATTGCTTTTCGTTCTTGTATCATAGAACACGTCCTTTCAATAGATAATTTGATTGATTTAGCACTTGACTTCATCCAATTTGAAATAATACGGGATGCCTGCCTGGTATGGGTAAATAGTGAAATCACTATCGCTCCATATTCTCATGGCATGACCACCCCGGTTCTTTTTCAAAACGAACCTTTTGGATTTTTTGAACATCATTTCGATATGTGCTGCGCTGTACAGAGTCTGCAGATCGATCAACTTAAAGATGTACGCTTTATCCGTTTCTTTAACTTGCATCTTGACCGTATAGGAGTCCCATATGCTGTCATTATTCTCTGCTGTGTAAATGCCTTGTTTTAACATATATTTAATCACACCTTCCTTTGGTATAAATGAGAATGGGCAGCCGATAGATCATCGACTGCCCTCCCCTTTATTCAGTTACGCACACATTTTCAGAAATGATGTCATAACCGCCCTTGCCACGTTTGCCACAGGCTTCATGGAAACCTGATAAACCGAATTCTTGGTTTCAAAGCAAACATATTCATCGTTTTCCTCACGGATCGATACCACGGTTGATGTACGTATTACATCACTCTGACGTGATATCACCGCCGGACTCCCCACATGAAGCGGACACAGTAATTTTCCGCTGATGTGTACCTCTCGTTTCATTTTGTCGTTTCACCCTTTCCTATAATACTGTTCATCACAGAGTTTTCTGAGCTCTCTGACCTGCTGTTTCAATGCCATGCGCTCCAGTATGCTGATACTCACATACCAGACAAGCACGATAAGCAAAGTAAATTCTGCCGTAAGCGCTTCATATACCAACAGAATGTTGGCAACAAGAAGCATGAAAGCAGTAACAGCAAATATCAGGTAGTCTGCTTTCTTTGAGCCGGTCATGCCGCAACTCTCCTTTCGTCTCCCCACAGAATGCGGATAATATCGTCCTTGCAGTTTAGCAGAAGTTCGTTGATCTCCTGAAACGTCAGATGTTCCCTCTTTGCGATTTCGTGCATCTTACAGCCGGCCGCCTTCATTCGAATGATCTTCATCTCTCTTTTGGGCAGTTTCTGTTCAAGATCCTCCATCAGCATTCTTGTTTCAAACTCCAGAATGGATTCGTCTTTTCTGCTGAGGACATCTTCCCACGTTAATTCAGCGTCCGCTCCAATTGGTGAGTATAAGCTCACGATTGTGGCAGAGCGAATCGGCGAAGCAAGATACCGACAGTAATTGGACACGGAATTCTCCATTCGCTTCCACGCAATGGTTGAGAACGAATATACACGAAACCGTTTACCGGAAACATACTCTTGTACAGCACGCATAAAGCCGAAAATCACAACGTCATAAAACACATCCTCCGGCAGATTCTTCTCCTGAAGAAAAGCATAAACAAGGTTATGATTCTGTGCTGCAAAAAGCTGTTCTTCCAAAGTCAATGGGCGTAAATTTTCCATAGGCATCTCCTTTACGCAATATGGGTATCGCCGGTTTTTTACGCCGGCGATACTGAACAATGAACGATCACATAGGCAGTGCGTCACGGTCACCATCGATGACTCCACCAAACGGAGATACGATCGGCGATTCGCTTCCCTGCACCACAGTACGGTAAGCGGGAGCACCATCAAAGATAGGCTCTGCTTCCACCACACTGTCTGTAATCATCGGACGCTGTTCCAGGGACTGCTTCAGCTGCTCACGGAAATTCGTCGCATATGCCTTCATCGGAGGAATCTCTTCCCCGGTAAAGTCATGGAGCTTGCGGAAGGTTGCCACACTGTAGGAGTTGGCGCCATTGTCCACTTTCTTGAGCCCGATCTGCACAACGCTTGCCCAGGTGGGACGTCTGCGATTCACAAACACGTTGTTCATGAACTCATTGAAATTGGAAAGGCTTGTAGGCGGGAGAGAAAGCTGAAGGGGCATATACTCGCCGCTGCGAAGGATATACAGCTGTCTCATGTTTTTGCACGCTTTACCCCTTGCCGGATTGCCCTTGGCATCGGTTGCCGTGCCGTATTCGTTGAACGGGCAGATCGCACAGGTTCCACCGGGAGTACCGATACCCTGCTTGCCGTCCATGGAAGAACAGAGCGGAGGTGTGTTTTCATCATACTCAGAACCGGCTGCCCAATAAGCGCAGGCCGCGTGGTTGTAGAGGATGACACCCTCGATAAACTTCACATAATCGGGATTCTCAGGATCATCTCCGGGAACCTCGAACTGGATCGTGCCGCCGCTGGGGATCTTCACTCTGCGGAAGCTGAGACGGATACCGTCAAAATCTTCGCCGATGTCTTCCGAGGAGAAGGAATCATCCATCATCTCGGGAAGAATGAACTGCTGTGCGGAAGGATCTGCGGGCATTGCGGGATTCATAGCGTTGGGGGTCATTGCGTTAGCATTGGGGTTCATGTAGTTGTTAGTCATAGTTATAACTCCTTTAATATAAAAAATAATTTGTTCTGACCGAGCTTTATGCTGCTGCCCGGTTCAGTCTGTTCCATGTGTTTGTGGGCATTGTGAGGATGTTGTATCCGATGCCCTCAAGGTCGGTTGCACGGTCATAGCTTTCCACATCCTGACTGAATCTCGTCACAGCGTTGGAAAGACCGTACAGTGTCAGATTGCCGTCTTCGATGAGATGCTGCAGAACACCGGATTCTTCCGATTCGGTGATGCCGAACTCGCGGCTGGCGAGCTTGACAAGTCCTGGAACATCGGCTGTGTTCATTTGGGCACTTGATGCTTCCTGCATCATCCCGACAACCGTGTTAAGGAACTTAACACTGCGAACATGCGCTTCATCGACTGCGGCTCTGACAGTATCCTGAATCTTTAAGAGAAATGCGTGGTCGTCTGCCTTCAAAGTTTTTTCGGAATACAGAAGAAAATTCTCATCCGAATTGTTTGCACGGCCGATGTGATTTCGTTTGGTGGCTGCATCATTGACAATCATACCGTTACTGCATACCAGTCGGTAAACAAGCGGCTGCACCGTAACAGAACCAAGTCCAACCTCGCTGTTGCTGATGATCAGACCGGACTGAACGATATCTCCGGGTGTTACTTCTGCCTGCAGACGGGGATTGACTACCTTGATATACAGGCGTCCTTCTGTGATCTGACAGCTCTCAAACTGCGCATCGGGCATCTCACCGAGAATCGGCAGGATTGCAGTCACAATCTCATAATGATCGAGACGCAGATACCGATTGCTGAGAAATGCCCTTGCCTTTCCATCCAGTACCCGCAGCATCCGCTTTGACGGCGCGTCTTCCATCCAGCTGTTGACGTTTGCACACAGCAGTTCAGGCTTTTCAGCAAGCATCTTAGCGT
>JAFQDR010000081.1 GCA_017415945.1 Oscillospiraceae bacterium | reverse complement strand
GTCTCGCCGTTGTAAACAACAGAGAATTCACCCTCACCGGCAACAGTCATGGTGGTGCCGGAGAAGTAGCCGGAATAGTAAACAGTGCCAGCGTTGGTCACAGTGTTTTCCATCTCGCTAAGGAAAATGGGGTACTCAGGGCAGGAACCGGCAACATACTGAATGTCAACCGTAATGTCGCCTGCAGGAGAGTTCCACTGATCCTCGGGGTTATAGGTGTTGACCATGATCTCGATCTCATCGCCAGCTGTAACATCCAGAGTGTAGGGGTTGACAACAGGATCGCTGTCGGACCACTGGGTATCGCCGTAAGTATAAGCAGTCAGGTTGTTGACACAGTAAGCCCAGCCGGGTTCAGCAGAAATGGTGATCTGCAGCTTGCCGGTGTAATCAGCAACATACTTCAGATAGTAGCCGTCTGTGTCGCCTGCTTCAACAGAAACAGTCTGCTCATACAGAGTGGCAGCCTTGGGGTTCTCCTGATGGCCTTCAGGATATGCAAAGCTAATGGTGTACTCCACATCAGCATCGGTGTTGTTCTCAACAGCGAAGATGAAGGGCTCGGTGGTGCTGGCACAAACAACATCCATTGTTACAGTGCCTTCGGTGTCGGCAGTGCTCTCATCGCCAACAAGGATTGCATAACCGGTAGTGCCGGTCACGGTCATGATCATACCGTCGTGACGGCTGCTATAGTAGATAGCTTCGCCAGCAGGTACGGTCACGGTGTTCTCCAGAGCGGTCAAAGCAATGGGTGCTTCCTCGCTGCCGGGAGTGGGCGGGACCTCATCGATGGGGCCTTCCCAGTCATTTGCCAATACAGCAGCGGGCAGATAGCTAACGACCATCATAGCACACAGCAGCATAGCGATGACTTTTGTGAGTAAGGTTTCGCGTTTCATTTTGTTCTCTCCTTTTTTCATAATAATGGATTTTTGGGTATAACTATCCATACTCAACATTATAAAGCAGTCAAGGGAATGTGTCAAGCCAAATTTTCAGCATTTATATTACATTTTTTATAGTTTTTGCAGAAATTCGTCGATGCTTTTAATTGTTTATGCACAAAGTGCTTACAGATTATAGTACTTTTCATACTCCGCAGGATGGGGAATGGCTGCCATCTGGCGGCACTCCTGCCGTTTCGTTTTAATAAAGCTGTGCAGCAATTCCTCAGGAAATACACCGCCGGCAGTCAGGTAGCCGTGATCTGCCTCCAAAGCATCCAGCGCTTCATCCAGACTGGTGGGCAAGCCCTGAAGCTTGGCTTTTTCCTCCTCCGGCAAGTGGTAGAGGTTGCAGTCATAAGGCCCCCAGCCGTTTTCGTGGGGATCGATCTGATTCTTGATGCCGTCCAGACCTGCCATCAAAATGGCGGCATAGCAGAAGTAGGGATTACAGGTCGCATCCGGATTGCGCAGTTCAAAACGGCGCTTATCCGGAGATTTGGCATATGCCGGAATGCGGATAACAGCACTGCGGTTAGATGTGGCATACCCTACCGTCACCGGTGCTTCAAAACCGGGAACCAATCGTTTAAAGGAATTGGTGCTGGGATTGGTCAGGGCGCACAAGGAATGAATATGCTTCAAAAGGCCACCCATAAACCAGTGAGCCTCTTTGCTCAAATTGGCGTAGCCATTGTCGTCAGAGAACACAGGCTTGCCGTCTTTCAGCAGCAGCATATGCACGTGCATACCGCTGCCTGCCTCCCCGTAAATGGGCTTGGGCATGAAGGTTGCGGACTTGCCGTACTTCAATGCGGTGTTGTGGATGATATATTTGATCATCATGGTGGCGTCAGCCATATGGCTCATCTTGCCCAGCTGGGGCTCGATCTCAAACTGACCGCTTGCGGCCACCTCGGGGTGGTGGTAGTTGATCTCGATGCCCGCATCCTTCATGTGCAGGCACATTTCGCTGCGGCATTCGTAGCTGCTGTCAAAGGGCTTTGCAATGTGGTAATTCTTCTGCTTGGGCACCACCACGCCCAGACCCTGCTCGGCGCTGTTCAGGTAGGAGTTTTCATTGTCCACATAGAAGGCAACCCGGTCGGGCTGTACATCCCAGCCCACACGGTCAAAGAGGTAAAATTCAAATTCGGGGAGGATGAGCATGGTGTCGGCAATGCCGCTGTCGATCATGTACTGCTCGGCAGCCTTGACGATGTTGCGGGGGTACTGTGCCAGCGGGCGATTTTCGGGGGTGTCGATGATCATGGCGTTGCCCGTCATGGTCAGAGTGGGGATGGCGCAGAAGGGATCGATCAGGGCGGTGTCGGGATCGGGGATGAAGACCATGTCGCTCTTTTCCACTACAGCGTAGCCGTAGTTGGATGCGTCGAAGCCGATGCCGTACTTCATGGTGTCCTCGTTAAAGTTTTCTGCCAAAATGGTTACATGACGGTACTGTCCTGTGATGTCCACCATCTTGAAGTCTACCATCTTAATGTCGTTGTCACGGATCATCTGCATGATGTCCTGTACAGTTTTAGCCACAAAAACACTCCTTTGAGTAAAGTATAAGAATAGGGTAACGGTTTTCTTGCGCAAAGTCAATAGTGTGAGGAGGATTATAGCCGAAAGTTATTCGGTTTATACAAAGAAAACAAAAAAATTTTCGGTGAGAGAGTGAAGTGTTCTTGAGATTCCTACCAATATGGTGTACAATATAAAGGGCTTCAATTTTGACACAAGGAAAAAAACAAAGCCGTTACCCTCCCGAAACAAAACTGTGACACCTAATTACAATTGGTTAAAATGCACAAAACGAGAGGCGCGTAAATGGGCAAAATTGTAGAAAGAGTGTTGACTTTCACCAAAATGCGGTATATCATTACCCTGAGAGACTGCCTTTAGGCGGTGCTTTGCAGAGAATTTGCGGAGGTAAAACATGAGTGATAGCGTAATGCACGAGTTGCAGGAAATATTGCCCGACTCCGCAGCTGCGGAGAAGCGGAAGAAATCTTCCAATCGGCGACTTTTGATCATCACCGTGCTGGTGCTGCTGGCATCGGTGGCGATTGCGGTGCTGGCTGCCTATGTGTGGTTTCCTGTGCTGCAGGTTTACGGCAAGTCCATGGCCCCAACTCTGACGGAGGGGGACTATGTGGCGATGCTCAAAACCACCGATGTTACCCATGGAGACATCGTTGCCCTTGAGGTGAATAACAAGCTGCTGATCCGTCGTGTCATCGGCGTAAGCGGCGACGAGATCAATGTGGGGGCTGACGGTACTGTGTTTGTCAACGGCAGTGCCCCGGAGGAGCCCTATATCAGAAGTAAGCATGACGGCGCGCCCGATGTGGCTATGCCCTGCACGGTGCCCGAGGGAGCGTACTTTGTCATGGGGGACGAGCGGGAAAAGGCCGTGGACTCCCGACACAGTGCAGTGGGCTGTGTGACCGAGGAGCAAATCATCGGCAGACTGATTTTGAAAATCTGGCCCATGAGCGAATTTGGGCCTGTGAAATGATGCCGCACCCGTAGGGGCGGAACATATTCGATCGTGAAGATCTACACATTATACTATTAAAGACAACAAGAAAGGAGGCGATCGTGTGCATAGAGCATTCCGCTTTGGGAAAAAAATGAAAAAGCTTATGGCAATTATGCTGTGTATGACTGTCATCATCAGTGCGTTTGCACCGATCCTTCCTGTTAAGGCTGCGGAGAACGCGGCAAATCTGAACCTGAGCATTTGGGCATACGACAAGGATACCGTGCTGTCCTTCGCTGGGGGAAATGATGTCAGCTGCGCTGTGGGCGATACCGTTACCTTTGTGCTGCGTGACACCGAGGGCACCTATGCAACCCATGCACTGAGCTTCAACGGCTGCGAATTGATCAGTGTGGAGCATATCTGCGACGATGGCACCGATGTGCATAAGAGCGGCGACTGGTGCAGCAAGAATCCTGTTTATAGCTTCACCGTTCGTGTGACCGCCGAAACCGCTTCCGTCAGAGGCGACATCGGCTGGCCTTACGACGGTGAGAATACATATTCCGTAAGAAACCTTATGCTGATGGCGGCAGGGGATAGTGCGACCTTGTCTCTGGGGCTGTGGCGATACTGGAACGGCAACCCCGTTAATTTCACGGGAGGCAACACCGTCAGCTGTAAGGTGGGAGACACCGTGGAGCTGCGGCTGAGTGCGGCAAGCGGCAAGATTCCCGAAAACCGTGCCTATGAGCTGAATGGGTGTGAAATCGTGTCCGAGCAGCTTACCTGCGCAGCGATCGGTCATTCTCATGCGGGCAACTGGTGCGATCAGAACCCTGTATATGTGCTGACCTTGCGTATCAACGATGCCAATGCCTCCATCGGCGGCAATACAGGCTGGGACTGGACAAGTGCCTCTTACACTGTAATAGGTGGTAGCTCTACTCCCACTCCCACACCCACGCCCGGTGGCGGTACGGAGCCTGTGCCGACACCGACGCCTACTCCCACTCCCACGCCTACTCCCACTCCCACGCCTATTCCTACGCCTACCCCCACGCCTACCCCTGTGATTTCCAATCAGGTTCGTAATGACCTGCCTGTTGCGGTCACCACGGGCAATATAAACGTCAGCGCGCTGCGTTTCTATAACCTGTGCGAAGGTGACGGCGGCGTGGCTCCTTTGGCGGGCTGCGTATTTGAGATCGTAGCGGTGGATGAAAGCGGCAATGAGATCCCCAGTGGCTATCGAGTGACCCTCACCAGCGGCGACAGCCCCGAGATCATTCTGCCTTCGAATATTCCCAACGGCCACTATGTCATTACGGAAAAATCCGTCCCCGACGGCTATATGCGGGATACGGAATATCGCCGCAGCTTCACCGTCAACAACGGCAAATTCGACCATAACGATAACATCGGCACATTCATCAACCACGACCTGCATAAGCTTACCACCCATAAGACTGCGGAAGTGGAAGATTATAACAATCGAATCTATCAGATCCTGCTGGATGCGGAAAACCATATGCGAATGTACGAAATGGATCCCATTGACGTCATTTTCGTGGTGGACCAGTCCAACTCCATGCTGTTCCCCTCGGGCCTCACCTCCACAGGAAAGACTGTCAAGCTGCACAGGGATGGCAGCTGGGACTATATGGGCAGCAGGGGCAACAATGTGGACAGCTTGAATGCCCTAAATTTGGACAAGGATGAGACCTACTATATTATCTCCGATCCCCATGGCACCTCTACCGTATGGGCCATTTACTGGGATGATGCACTGAATACTTGGATGTATCAGGACGCATCCTATTACGCCAAGGCCAAGCACGACAATGCGGATGGCTACAAAGAGGTTATTATGGAAAACGGCGTGGAGAAGTTTGAACGGGTTATTTTCCCCGAAAATCGCAGCTATGATGCTCAGGCAGCTGCGGAGCCTGACGATGTGCGCTCCAACGGCGGCGGCATGAATCATTCTTTTGGCAACAGCGGTCTGGGCAAGTATATCCAGTCAACTGCCGATGGCTATGCGGAAACCTTCACCCTTTATACCGCAAGCGACCCCTACAACCGTCTGCATTACTTGGAAGAAGCCCTGACCAACATGATCTACGAATTGGCAAACGCCAATGACCAAAACCGTGTGACCCTCATCGGCTTTACAAAGGGATTGAAGATGGACGTAGGCCCCCATAATCTGACTCCCACGAATACCGACTATCTGGTAGGGCTGGTCAACAAGATCAGCACCGGCGGCGGTACCCGACAGGATATCGGTCTGAAAACCGCCTTCCAAAACCACTTGAACGATTCCTCCGAAGGCTTTAACCGCGGTCCGGAATACACACATACCATCCTCATCACCGACGGTGCCCCCGTTCGAAGCGGCGACGACGCCCCCCCTCTGGGTAATGCCAACAGCGCAGCCACCACAGCGGAAAACGGAGAGATCTACGGTCAGATCAAGGGCTGGGCAAATCAGGTAAAGACAAAGTCCAGCCTGATGACCGTAGGTCTTGGCATGGGAGACGTACAGGGCGGCCATGACGTTTTGAACCAGATCGCTTCTGCGGGCCACTTCTGTGCACTGGATGACGCGGAAATGCTGGTCAAGGAAATGCAGGAGCTGCTGTTTGACAACTTCCGAGCCAAGGAGGAGATCTACCTTTACGGCGATATCGTGGACGAGATCTCCGATTCCTTCTACCCCATTGCGTGGGTACCCAAGGGACAGGGCGCAGCTACGGGACGTACGGTTCTGAAATCCAACATCAAAAATCCCGATGGTACTACCCCCGAAATCGATACCACCCGTGACTGGCTGCTGCTGAAGGCGGGAGACTGGATCAACCTTGAGGGCAAGTATGTTGCCGCCGATGCAGAGGACGCGGCGGGGCAGCTGCTGCGGAAGGATGACGGCACCTTCTATATTACATGGAAGAATACCCAAATCTCCGACCCCTCCGCAATGGATCGCCAGCGCATTGCTTGGGTTCTTGCGGGGCAGGGGGCATCCATAGGCCGAGAGGTCTTTGCCTCCGACGGCACCTATGATTGGATCCTGCTGAACGAAGGGGACTGGATCTCGCCTCAAGGGCAGTATCAGACCAATCCTCCCACAAGCTGGTGGGATAAGCTCTACTACGGCCAAATCACCAAGGTCAACGGAGAGTGGTCCGTTGCTTGGGGCAACAGTGTCAACGGAGACAACCGTCAATACTACGACTTCCCCGGCTGGGACGGCACCTTCTATGTGAAGGCAAAAGAAGATTTTATCGGCGGCAACGCTATCGATACCAATAAAACCGCATACATCGAAGGGTATCAAACGTTTGATGAAAAGGGCAAGCCCATTGTGCTGGGCAAAAAGTCCTTTGAAACTCCCACGGTCAACGTTCGACTGCTTGACATGAACGAGATGCACAGCGAGGTCACCGTCTATCTGGGCGACTTGATCAACGGCGAGGGCAACGCACCCATTGACAGCCTCAAGTATTTCTGGAACAACACCTATTTCACGAAGCTTGTGGCGGGCGGCGGCAATGTGCTCAACAAAACCAATGTCATTGGCAGCAACGGTCTGACGGAAGGCAGCTTCTATCTGAAGTATGCGATGGGCCGTGAGCTGACCGCCGAGGAGTGGAAGACGCTTACGGATGGCGGCACAGTCACCATCGAATACACCTATGACGATCCCTCCTCCCACGGGCCCGTGGGCTACTTCACCTTCTCTCTGAACAAGGTCGGCGGCACCGCGGACTATAAGGCTCACACCGCAACGGTTCCCTGTCCCTCCAACGAAGGGCACAGTCCCACGGCGGACTGCCCCCACCCCATTGAAGGGCACACCAAGGATGTAGCCTGTGGCAGCCCCGTTGAGACCTATACCCTGAACGTGACCTATACGGCCTATAAGCTGGGCGAGACAGTGGATGGTGTGCAGAAGCGTCCCGAGAAGAATGTGCACAACGGCAGCGGCTCTCCCGGTACCGAGGTAGGCACAGGGGCGACCCTCCCCACAGGCTTGGGCAAAGTGGATAAGGACAATATCCATGAGGTCCACGTCATCGGCGGCAGCATTGAGATATCCAAGATCATACGGGAAAAAACTACCGAACCCAAGACCTTTGTTTTCAATCTGCACAGAGTAGAAAACGGGAACCACGACCTGGATGAACAGGTGGAAATCACCATTCCCCCGGGACGCACAGGGCCTGTTACTGTGGGATTCTACGGTCTGTACCGCGGCACCTACTTGATTACGGAAATCGAAGATGCGGATAGTGAATACAAGCTAAAGAGCATCAAGGTTCTGAACGCTACCAACTGCGAAAACAGTCTTGTGTTCAGCGATACCGAAAAATCCGTAACCTTTGTTATGGGCAATGATACAGCGGGCGAAAATGTTATCGGCAAGGCAGCGGAAACCGATCGCTACACCTCCTATGTTTCCCCTGTAAATGGCGTATACGAGGCAGTGGAGTTTACGAACTCTGCCGGCGTAAAATTGCCCGAAACCGGTGGCCCCGGCACCTACTTGTATCAATTCGGCGGACTGCTGCTTTGTGCGGCGGCGCTGATTTACGGATATGCATTGAGGCGCAAGAACGGAAAGGAGGCGAGTAAATAGGCCTCCTGCCCCGGCAAATCTCCCTTGCGCCGAGGTATATCCGAACAAAACAAAAAAGAAAAAGAAAGGAAAAGAACTATGAAAATGACAAAGCGTATTTTCTCTCTGGCTCTTGCATTGGTTATGCTTGTTTGCATGGCAACCTCCGTTTCCGCTTTGAATCTGACCATTACCGGCGAAAAAGACGGCCATTTGTACGATGCTTACCAGATTTTCTCCGGTGAGCTGGACGGCACCAGTACCATTCTGACTGACGTACATTGGGGCATCGGCATTGATCAGACCCAGCTGGCAGCACTGCTGGCAGCACTGCAGGCTAACGCTGAAATCGGTCCTGACTTTGCGGGCTTGGTATATGATCTTGTTGACCCCGCAGCCAACACCTTCACTGCAGAAGCGGTTGCTGACAAGATCAAGGAATACGAAAACGACGGCGCAAAGGCACAGGCCTTCGCTGCAGTTCTGGGTGCCATCAATCCCGACCCTGCCGCCAAGGCAACAAACCCCTTCCTGTTCCTGGATGAAACCAAGGTATCTGATACTGCTGAAAAGAATCCCAGCAGCTTGGAATACACCTTTGAACTGCCCGCAGGCTACTACCTGATTACCGACAGACCCGACAGCGTTGACCTGGAGCATGACTTCTACACCAGATATCTGCTGGCTCTGACCACTTCCACCGGCATCGCTGTTAAGGGCGACTACCCCGATGTAAAGAAGGAAGTTTCCAATACTCTGGAAAGCGGCTACAGCGAACAGACCTCCAATCAGCTCAACAAGGTCCACTACTACGAATGGACCGGTACCATTCCCGCTGATATTGAAGACTATGACTGGTACTACTATGAATTTAAGGATACCCTTTCCGCAGGTCTGAGCTTCCTGAACTGGGAACAGGTTTGGATCCAGAAGAGTAATGGCGAGTACATTTGGCTGCTGGACACCACCGGTAAGCAGACCAAATTTGCTGAAGCTGCAAAGCTGGCTCCCAATAATTATTATCCCAAGGAGGCCGATCTGCCCACCGACGGCAGCGGTCTTGCAGGCGTAACCATCAGCATGTCCTGGGATGACCTGATGAAGGCCATGAAGGATGCAGGCAGAACTCTGCAGGGCGGCGACACCGTTCACGTCAGATACTCCGCAAAGCTGAATAAAGAAGCGATCATTGGCAATGCCGGCAACGAAAACTTGGTTGAACTGATTTACTCCAACAACCCCGATGACAAAGACGACAAGGGCAAGACCCCTCCCACCGATCCCCGCGTTTACACCTTCCAGCTGGAAGTAACCAAGTTCTACAAGGTAGGCGGCGTTGAACACAAGCTGCCCGGCGCAGAATTCGTTCTGTACCACGAACACGGCACCACTCCTTATTATGCAGTTGTGGAAAAGGTTGGCGGCTACAACAAGATTGTAAATTGGGTTACCGATATCAATCTGGCCTCCAAGATCACCAGTGATGCTAACGGTAAGATGTACTTTGCAGGCCTGCAGAAGAGCGTAGGCTACTTCTTGCAGGAAACCAAGGCACCCACTGACTTTAACCTGCTGAAAAACAATGTAAAGATCCAGATCACTGACTACACCGTAGACAGCACAACCCATGAAGTGACCTCCATCACCTATCAGGTAAATGCACAGAGCAATACCTCTACCGGTGAGACTGCAAAGGCAGGTCTGATCACTGCTAAGGTAGAAAACAAGACCGGTACCGAACTGCCTACCACCGGCGGCATGGGTACCACCATGTTCTACATTGCAGGCGGCATCATGGTTGCTGCAGCAGTGATTCTGCTGATCAGCAAGAAGCGTAAGGTTGAAGAATAATTCCCGCATAAGGTTTTATTTCCTAATTACATAAAAATCACAAAGGGGGAGGCAATCCCCTCCCCCTTTGGAAGTTACCACAGCCGCCCTACGGGGGTGTGTTTGGTAGAAGAACATCCGTTTGAAATACAACAGTAAGGAGAACCCTGCATGAAGAAGATCGATAAAACGACCTTTCTGCTGATTTTAATATTGGTTGCAGGCTTGTCCTTGCTGCTGTATCCCACCGTTGCGGAATGGTGGAATTCCTTTCACTCCACACAGGCAATGGTGTCTTACGATGAGGTCGTGTCTCAAATTGACAACGATGAATACAAGCAGATTTGGGATTCAGCGGTGCAGTATAATGACGATCTGCGTAAAAGAAGCAATATCTTTTCTCTCAGCGATTCTATGAGAGAGCGGTATCAAAGCAATCTTGATGTCAATAATACCGGAGCCATGGGGTATATCATCATTCCTAAGATCGATGTACATCTCCCGATTTATCATGGTACAGATGATGCAGTGCTTCAGGTTGCTGTTGGACACTTGGACTGGACCAGTCTGCCGGTGGGGGGAGAGAGCTCCCATGCGGTGTTTTCGGGACACCGCGGTCTGCCCTCTGCCAAGCTGTTTACGGATTTAGACGATTTGGTGGTCGGGGATCGGATGGAGTTCAAAATACTGGACGAAACCTTGACCTATGAGGTCGACCAAATCAAGGTTGTGGAACCGGAAGTGATTGATGATTTGGTGATCGTGGAGGGACAGGATCTTGTGACTCTTGTTACCTGTACCCCCTATGGCATTAACTCTCACCGCCTTTTGGTGCGCGGTGTCCGTGTGGACAATGCGGTTGAGGTGGTGGAACGCCGTGTGGCTGCCGATGCCCTGTATGTTGACCCCATGGTGGTGGCGGGTGCCCTGCTGGGACCCTGCGTGCTGCTGGGTGTTGCGGGGATCTTTGTTGTGGACGGCATTTTGACCCGTTCCCGCAAACGGAAAAAATAATGGAAGAAAGGAGGCACGGCATGAGATATCGTGTGCTCCGCATGACGATCCTCGTGATCGTGTGCGCCTTAGTATTTTCTACAATTGCATTTGCTGCCGAACGTCCCGATTTGGCGGCCAAGTGTTCCCTGTCCATCGAGTTTTCCTATGACGATGCCTCCGTTGTGGGTGCGGCGTTTAAGGTCTACCGTGTAGGTGACATTGCCTACGAGGACGGCAAGTATGTTCTGCGCCTCAGCGGTGCGTATAAGGACTATCCCGTTAAGGTGGATGGTCTGGACGATGTGCAGTTCCAAAAGGCCGCGGACACCTTGGCGGGCTATGTGGGGCTGGACGGCCACAAGCCTATGGCCGCTATCACCACCGATGCCCAAGGCAAGGCCAAGCTGGAAAAGCTGAATGCGGGTCTGTATCTGCTCATGGGTGATCCCCTTCAGACCGAGGAGGGCATCTACGTGGTGGAAAACCAACTCGTTATCCTGCCCTTTGCGGAGAACACCGCAGGGGACTGGACCTATGACCTGACCATCACGCCCAAGGCGGAGTTTGAGCCCAAGGGACCCGAGCCCCTGCATATCACCGTGGTCAAGGTATGGGACGACAAGCACAACAGCACCATTGAGCGGCCCGTATCCGTCACCGTGCATCTGCTGCGCAACGGTGAGAAGTTTGACACCGTGGTCCTCAGCGAGGAAACCAGCTGGCGCCATGAGTGGAGCGGCTTGGATCGGGCTTACAGCTGGTCCGTAGCGGAAGAGGTCCCCACGGACTATACCGTTTCCATCAACCTGCAGGGAACAGCCTTTATTGTCACCAATACGGCGAAGGAGCCCCCTCCCACACCGCCTCCCTCTCCCACGCCTCCCCCCAAGATCCCCCAGACGGGGCAGCTGTGGTGGCCTGTGCCTGTGCTGATGCTGGTCGGCATCGGTCTGCTGGCTATGGGATTTATCTGGAGAAAGGAAGATGAGGATGCGTAAGCGGCTGTCCGTAACCATGATCTTATCGGGGCTGCTGTGCATCGTGTCCGCCTTGAGCTTGACGGCGTATAATCTGGTTACCGAGCGCAGCGCGGGGGCGGTGGCCAAGGAGACCATGGTCAGCATTACCGAGACCGTGGCCAAGACCTATGCGCCGCAGCCTGTGCCCCTGTATCAAATCGACCCCAACGTGTCCATGCCCGAAACGGACGTGAACGGGGTGAAGTATATCGGGTATCTGCACATCCCCTCCTTGGGGCTGGAGCTGCCCATCATTACCAAAACTACGGGCTCCCTCCTGCAGGTGGCACCCTGCCGTCTCAGCGGCACGGCATATCTGGAGGATATGGTCATCGGTGCCCATAACTATTCCACCCACTTCGGCAATCTGAAGAAGCTCCATTACGGGGACAGCATCGAGTTCATCGACATGGACGGCAACCACTTTGCCTATGAGGTAGGGGAGATCGAAATTCTGCAGCCCGACCAGCTGGAGTACCTGTGCAGCGGGGAATATCCTCTCAGCTTATACACCTGCACCATCGGCGGACGAACCCGTTTGACCGTCCGATGCCTTGCAGCTGAATAATACCGCCAATAGAAAATCCCACCACCCTTATGGGGTGGTGGGATTTTTACAGCCTGTCAAAAAAATAGACCACACCCTCTGTTTCTGGTATAATAGAAGAAACAGGGGGTGTTCTTATGGAACGATGGAGAAAGAACGGTCGTAACGACGCATATGTTATCGATGTAGATACGCTTGTTCCCGAAGACC
>JAFQDR010000012.1 GCA_017415945.1 Oscillospiraceae bacterium | reverse complement strand
CGTACAGTATTCATTCCTTATATAGATGGTACCTTCTTCTGAGAGAAAAATCGCAGAGCCACCGCTGAACAGAAGCTTATTCACACCTTCAGCCATTTCAGCACACGGATTTCGCTTTTCTATATTTCCGTCTGACAGATGTTGAAGTTCAACCCGTCCGGACTGGCGAAGCATCACGAATGTACCGCCGGTACAAGCCGCTGTCAGAAAAATATCATCTGTCATGAACTTCCCGGGTTTCATGGAAACGGTATCAAACTCGTAAGTATACATTTCTCCGCTGACATCATAGCACCGTATCAGAATGCTGTCCCCGCGGTACGGCAGAACCCTGCAGTCCACACCTGCCAGCGGTGTGATGGAGATATTGTCGTCATTCATTGTATTATAGAATCCGATCTGCGGCATATCTCCCTGCAGATAGCTCCAGCATACGGTATCTCCAATATATACCAGACTCGTGATTTCCGTCTGCGGAAGTGTATAGGTCTTTTCATCCAGCTTTACCTGCCCGTTTCCGTATACAGCAAGCGCTGTACCATTGGAGGACAGAAACTGTGCCGGAAATTCTGTGAATATCGGTTCATCCGTGCCGGCTTCGTATACCTTTTCATCGGAGATGTAATAGATTTTATCTCCAACTACAGCCATGTCCGTGGCATTCACGGCATATCCGGCATCGGGGAAAGTGTACTGTTCGGGCTGTTTCGGCTTCAGGTCACACCCTGTCAGCAGATACATCATCACAGTTACAAGAATTAATGAAATCAATCGCTTCATGATAGATCCTCCGTATCATATTCTACCACAATAAACGAGCGGAGGGCAATCTTGTTACAGTAAAAATAAAAAATTTTTCGATTTTGTGAGTGTAACAAATCCCAGATACAATCGTTTATTGGTATACAACGGCAAAGGAGGGATTTCTATGCGGCGATTTCTTATATCCGCAGTTTTCATAATTTTTATCTGCACCATTCTGATTCTGCAGTTCTTCGGCGGTGCAATCCGTACGGCATTATCCCCGAAAGTGGAGGTAGTACGACCGCAGATTTACGCTGTCGGCGGCAGGCACATCGACCGGGCGGTGCCGATGGATACCGTATATATGGATGAAACCGGCATGGCATTTCTCTGGCTTGCGGTGGAGGACAATTCCTCCGGCGAGAGATGCTACATAGCAAAGAAGGAAGCTGTATCTCCCGGCGATACACTGGACGGATACATGTCGGTGCGCTCGCTGGGCGTGACATCGCTTGTGATTGTCACCGATCCGGCACAGTTTTCGGAAGGACAGCGGGTGGAAATACTACAAAATCATCCATAATATATTTTCCACGGATAAACCTTTCAGATATCCACATTATCAAAAATTATTTACAAGTGAGGAATTTAACATGCATAAGCTATTTTCATGTCGTTGGTTCCGAATTCTACTTATTTGTCTGTGTGTTTGGATAATAATTGCATCTGTTGATTATTTATGTGTTGCTTTGATGAAAGAAAAACCACTTTTCTCATTGCATATGTTTGGAACAGACGATGGCGGTTCGGGATGTTATTTTGGTATTTTGTATCACTTCAACATACACGGGAATTTTTTGCCAGAAGATGATCCACCACATGTTACCGAATATACATGGTATTTATTTGGTATTCCTCTTATACACGGATGACAATATAGAAAAGATAGTATTGCCATGAAAAAACGAAGTGATTTACTCTTACTCCTGCCGTCCCTGTGCGGGTTTACGGCGTTCTACATCGTCCCGTTTTTGTATTCGCTGTACTACGCTTTCACAGAAAACGCCTTTTCGGACAAATTCGTTGGGCTTGGCAACTTCAAAATGCTGCTTGAAAACGAATACTTCCGGCTGGCAGCGTGGAATACCTTCCGTTTTTCTGTCCTTGCCGTGCCGGTTTGTATGCTGTTTTCCTTCACCGTCGCTATGCTGATTGCACGGTTTACGGCAAAATCGGGCATCCTCCGCAGTGCGTTCTTTCTGCCCATCGTTCTGCCGTCTGCGGTGATTGCGGGAATCTGGAACGCCTATTTTGCCGATGCGGTGCCGTTTGCGTCCCTGCTTGCGCTGTTTCTGTGGAAGTATTCCGGGTTGAACATCACGCTGATTCTGACCGCACTTCTGACCATTCCACACGAGCAGTACGAAGCCGCTTCTCTTGACGGTGCAGGTGCATGGCAGAAAACCTGGTCGGTGACGCTTCCGAATATTCTGCCGAGCCTGTTTTTTACGCTGATTCTGACCATCGTAAACTCATTGAAAATCTTCCGGGAGTCCTATCTGCTCTACGGCTATTACCCGGATGAGAGCGTATATATGCTGCAGAATTATCTGAACAACCACTTTGCAAAGCTCAATTACCAGAATATTGGTGCGGCGGCGGTGTTGTTTGCAGTGGTGGTGTACAGTATCGTGGCGGTACTGTTCGCGCTTGAGAAGAAATGGAGTGATTCGATATGGTAAAGCTGCGGAGAATACTTGTGGTGCTGATTCTGTCCGCCCTTGCTGTGGTCATGGTTCTGCCGATTGTGCTGACAGTGACGCGCTCCTTTGAACCGGGACTTATCGGCTACACCGATTTCTTTCTCTGGAAGCCGTACTATCTGCGGCTGTTCTGCAATTCCCTGCTGATTGCTTCTGTCGGTGCTGTGGGAAATGTGATTGTGTCGGCACTGGCGGCGTATGTGTTTGCCAAGGTGAAGTTTCGCGGAAGCGGCGTGCTGTTTTTCGTGTACATTGTGGTTATGATGATGCCGTTTCAGGTGACGCTTCTGCCGCAGTATATCGTTTCACGGGACTGGGGCATTTATGACACGCCTGCCGCGCTGATTCTGCCGGGGATTTTCTCAGCCTTCGGCACGTTCATTCTGACGCAGATTCTCAAAACCATGCCCGATGACATAATCGAAGCGGCGAAGCTGGAAACGGGGTCAACCTTGCGGCTGCTGTGGTATGTTGTTCTGCCGAATCTGCGGGGCGGGATTGTGTGCCTGTTCGTCTTACAGTTCACGGAGCTGTGGAATATGGTTGCGGAACCGCTGGTGCTGATGGAAACGGAACTGAAAATGCCGCTGGCTGCGATGCTGAACGGCGATACACCGGTGGTTCCGGCGGCGACAGTCGTGTTTTTGTTCCTGCCGTTTCTGCTGTACCTGCTGTTCTCGGACACGCTTCGGGTGGAGATGGGGAGCATGGTGGTAAAGTGAACAGAGAAAAGGTGCGGTCTGCCCGGAATTGGGAGATCGCACCTTTTCATGTTTACTTAGTTTTCAATTATCACTTCTTCTGTTTCAAAAACCTGTTCTGTAGTCTGCACCTCTCGGTCTGTCATCGAATCTTTGAATTCTTCTGCAGTCATTCCCTTCAGCAGTGTGAAGAGGGACTCCCCTTCTCCGTCTTTCAGCTGATAAAAGGTTTCACCGTTCTGCACAAGACAATCTGCGTGCTGGTATAACTGCAGACTGAAGATATCTCCGTGATCGGTAAGGATATCCACATACACAACTGTATCTATATCATACTCATCTTTGCTTTGCAGGCTATGAGATTCACCCCATGAAAGCCTGTGCATCACGTCAGCAGTCTGCATAATTCGGAAAAATTCTGAAATGAGTTCTGAATCAATAACCTGTACTTTCTCTTTTTCCTTGGTGTTTTTCTCAGTAATATCAATTTGCAGAATGTTGTCCGCAGATGAGATACCGTAGATCTCCAGAATTTCATCCATTGTCCAGCCATCCTCATGGATTGACCAGAACATCCATACGCCCTTCTCATTTACATGATAGAGGAGCGGATTTGTTTCGTAAGGTACTGTAGCAGCCTGTTCATCCGTCAGTAGAATAAATAGTGCCGGTTTACCAAGAATGTCAAATACATCCCATTTTCCGGTCATGGGCGCAATGGCTGTAATATCCTTGAGATCATGATCATCTGCATTTTCCAGTACATCTTTTCCGGCTATATCAGGATACCTCTCCTGTATCTGCCGATCTTGGAGTTCTAACAAATATGCCGCTTCTCCGATTTCGTCAGCCCGTCCGGTACGCATGGAAATATAACCACTAACAGTTTCCAAAATCTCTGACAGGCTTGATTCATTCTTTATCATATCCCGTCCGCTGTACACCACCTGATCGTGGTATTCATACAGATAGCTTCTGCCGCTTTCCGCATAGACCCCTTCGCTTTCCAGATAATCATCATCCAGATACATCAGATAGCAGTTTCCGACTTCGACGGGAATCGCATCCCATGTGGATGCGATGATGTAATCATCATCAGAATATTCTCCCTGCAGAATTCCCAGTTTCTTTGCCCTGGGTGTATCGGCAATCAACTCTGCCGCATCCACGGCTTTCAGGATTCCTTCCGATGATGTAATCTGCACTGTATCACCGATCTGCAATCTGTCACCTACATCAAGCAGAATATCGAGTATCTCAATGTCATACCGGAAGCTGAAGAGGCCTATCTCTGTAACTGTTACATCCACCAGGTCCTTGATCTCACACAGTACAATCTGTGAAGACAGCTCAGTAATCGCTTCATAATTGTTGACATCTGCAATCATATCCCCCATTGGTTCAATATAACCGAATGTTTCAACAATATTCCGCTGCGGCTTTGTATATGCAGATTCACGGTTCAGCCAAAAGATTCCGCATAAGACTACCACCATACAAGCTACCAGTGAACCATACCGCAGAACAGTGCTGCGTATTTTTTTGTTTCTGAT
>JAFQDR010000080.1 GCA_017415945.1 Oscillospiraceae bacterium | reverse complement strand
GGGACAATCTGTTGGAATAGACACAAGATTGCATCGCATACTGTGATCACACAACATATGGATCCGGTTGATCATAGCATCAGAACAGTTAAATAATATCTACTGAACAATAGCCAATTTCACATACGCCACAAACAAAGTCATCAGATGTGCGAACAGCCGCAAAAAAGCGTACTGAATCCTGCGGAGATTCAGCAGTAGAATTGACATGGCAAAAACATGGGCGGCTGTCTCCTGCAGCTTTGCAGTAACCAGTCCCATGCCGCATTTGCGTTTAGCCAAACTGAATTTTCGCTCTACTTCCACACGTTCGCATTCGTCTTTGTAGTCCTGAACCTTGTTTCTGGTTTCGTCTTTTCTGGGACGTCCCAGTGCCGGACCGGAAAGACGGATCCCACGTTCCCTGCAATAGCTGAGATTTTCCCGGTTGCGGTATATTTTGTCGGCCAGAATCCGAGCCGGGTAGTGACCTTCCCGTTCCCGAAACCGTTCTGCCATTGCCTTCAGATTTCCGGCTTCGTTGTAGGCATCGAATGAATAACACTCCAGCCGTGTCCAGCCATCCGCAACACTGATGTCCAGTTTCGCTCCAAACTCCACCGGTTTTCCGGCTTTTCCCCGTACGATCGGGCGGACAAACGGCTGGCTCACGCTGACGATCCGGTCAGGGACGCTGTGTGTATGATTGTCATGCATATACTTCTGCTGCGCATAGATGGTGCGGATGGTATTGAGCCGTTCCGTCTGCCGCACAGTCAGGGTTTTCCCCAGGGACAGTTTCCCGTCGATTGCTTCCAGATCACGCCGGAGATAGGACAGCTGCTTCCCAATGGCTTTGCGGGTTGTTTTGGCGGTATGCTTGCGGCTTCTTGTGTATTTCAGGTAATCCTTGCGGGCACATCTGCGGTAGGTGCGGGGTTTCCTGCCGTCGGCTGGGTCGTGAAGAGTATCCAGAAGTTTTTCAGCATTCTCTCTGGCCTCGTTCAAAAGGGACACATCCTGCGGATAACGGATGTTGGAGGGTGCACAGGTGGCATCTATGATCATGGTGCCGCTGTTGTCACTGTTTTCGGAATCGTTGTCAGAACCATCGTTGGTGTCCGGAACATCGCTGCCGGAATCATTGTTCGTTCCATTATGATCCGACTCATCGTGATCGTTTTGTGTGTTATCCTTTTCCTGACGTTCTTTCGCATCCCGGATGATCATCTCATTGATCTCTCCCAGCACTGCAGGTGTCAGACGCTTGCGGAAATACACCATCAGTGACGAGTCGAAAGGCATTTTTTCATCATCGTAACCGTCATACCCGCAGAAATACTGCAGATACGGATTCTCCTGAATCTGCAAAGCGGTTTCTTCGTCGGAGTAACCGTACTCAGCCTGAATGATGCAGGCGCCAAGAGCGAGACGAAGCGGTTTCGCCACATTGCCTTTCCGATTCGTAAACAGAGCCGCATAACGCTTCTCAATCTCCGGCCAGGGGATGGTCTGTGCCTTTTTGACCCAGCGGTTACTTTCTTTTAAGTTCATGCCGACAGGCTGTTTGAAATCCGATAGGCTGATCTGGCCGTTACTATAGCGATACATAGCTCTCCTCCAAGTGCATGGTTTTTCTCGGTTTCCTGCGCTTTTTTCTGCACTTATTATACCACATATTTCCGTCTTTGTCTTGCTGTACAAGGAATTTGGAATTGTTCAGTAGATATTATATACAGAAAATCAATAGAAGAAAATACCTTTACCATCACCGGTAACACCGCCATTTTTGATATGTGCCTTATATGCACGGCGGATAAAGCTGTCTTCGGGATAATCATCCGCATTGCCGGTATAATCCATATCAAAAATTCGCCATGCATTGGGATATTCGCCCTCTTTATCGTAGAAGAATTTCAAAATATCAAAACGATCCATAAATCTTCTGACATTGGATTTTTCATAGAGAATCTTATAGTGGATGTCCGAAAGAAGCCAACTCGAGCAGAAGAATACAACAGGAGC
>JAFQDR010000079.1 GCA_017415945.1 Oscillospiraceae bacterium | reverse complement strand
TGGGCAGCCACCGTACAGACTGCGCAACCTGCGATAAAAGCGATAACTGCAAGCTGCAGGAATACTGCCATCGTTACGGCGTTGATATGGAACGCTTCAGCAAGAAGTACTCCGATATGCCCATTGACGATTCTTCTGCATGTATCGTTCGCGACCCCAGTAAGTGCATTCTGTGTGGCTTGTGTGTCAGAATGTGCGACGAAGTTCAGGGTATCCATGCAATTGACTTCTGCCACCGCGGCAAGCGTACATATATTGCACCCGGCTATACCGACTGCATTGCAAACTCTCAGTGTGTTGGCTGCGGTCAGTGTGCGGCAGTATGCCCCACCGGTGCTTTGACAGTTAAGAATGAAACCTCTGAAATGTGGCGTATGCTGCAGGACCCCAACAGAAAGGTTGTCGTTCAGTACGCACCTTCTGTTCGAGTTGGTTTGGCAGAACAGTTCGGTATGCCCGCCGATGCTCCTGTAACCGGCAAGCTCGTAACTGCACTGCGCCGACTGGGCTGTGATGTGGTTTATGACACCAATATTACCGCTGACCTGACGATTCTGGAAGAAACCGCAGAATTCCTGGAAAAGGTAAAGAGCGGCGCAAAGCTTCCCATGTACACCTCCTGCTGTCCCGGTTGGATCCAGCACGTGGAAAATAAGTATCCTCACATGATGCCTCAGGTTTCCACCTGCGGCAGCCCCATGGCTATGCTGGGTTCCTTGATTCGCAGACAGTTCAAGGACGAGGATGTTTACTCCGTAGCCATCATGCCTTGTACTGCAAAGAAGTTTGAAGCCGGTCGTCCCGAGCTGGTGAAGGATGGCAAGAAGTTGGTGGATTTGGTCCTGACCACTCAGGAACTGGGTAGAATGATCAAGGAAGCGGGTATTGATTTTAAGCGTCTTCCCGAATCCAAGCCCGATGCACCTCTTGGAAATTACTCCGGTGCCGGTGTTATCTTCGGTGTTACCGGCGGCGTGACCGAGGCTGTCATTCGTCATGTATTGGCTGACGCATCTCCCGATACCTTGCAGACCATCGCCGAATGCGGTGTCCGTGGTCTGGAGGGCATTAAGGCCTTCGAAGTCAGTGCAGGGGATCTGAAGCTGAAGATTGCGGTTGCAAACGGCTTGGGCAATGCGGACAAGCTGATTGCAAAGGTAGAATCCGGGGAAGAATACTTTGATTTCATCGAAATCATGGCATGTCCCAATGGCTGCATTGGCGGCGGTGGCCAGCCTGCGGGCTCTAACGAACGGAAGGCTGAGCGCATGGAAGCAATCTTTAAGGCCGACGAAGCTTGCGAATACCGTATTTCTCAGCAGAATCCCGATATGCAGTATATCTATGATAATTTGCTGGACGGCAATCCCCATCATTATCTGCACATTCTCTATCCCACCCACGGCGATCACGGTCATCATTGATATGTAACTTAAGCAGCCCGTGCTGATTTATTCGGCACGGGCTTTACTATTTCGGAAACTGTGTTATAATTGCATCAAACTCAAATAATAAGAGAGGTATTGTTATGTCTGCATCCAAAGTTTATTTCACAAATCTCCGTGCCAGACCCGGTGATAATCTGCTGCAGAAGCTGAATCGTCTGCTGCGCACCGCAGGTATGGGAAATATCGATTTTGAAGGCAAGTTCGCTGCCATCAAGATCCATTTCGGTGAACCCGGGAATATGTCCTACATTCGTCCCAACTATGCAAAGGTAGTTGTTGATTTTATTAAGGAAAGAGGCGGTATGCCTTATCTGACCGACTGCAATACCCTGTATGTGGGCGGACGCAAGAATGCGCTGGAGCATATGGAAAGCGCCTATGCAAACGGCTTCAATCCCTTCCAGATTGGCTGCCATATTATGATCGCTGACGGTCTGAAGGGCTCCGATGAAGCATACGTTCCCGTAGAAGGCGGCGTATATGTAAAGGAAGCCAAAATAGGTCGGGCTTTGATGGATGCGGATATTGTCATTTCCTTGAATCACTTTAAGGGACACGAATCTACGGGCTTTGGCGGTGCTCTGAAAAATCTGGGCATGGGCGGCGGCAGCAGAGCAGGGAAGATGGAAATGCATTCCGCAGGCAAGCCTTGGGTGAGAGAAAATGATTGCATCGGCTGTGGCTCATGCCAAAGAATCTGCGCACATGGCGCTCCGATCATGGAAAACAAAAAGGTTCATATCGACCATGATAAGTGCGTTGGCTGCGGCAGATGCATTGCAATTTGTCCCAAGGATGCGATCCGTGCAGCCAATGACGAAAGCAACGATATTCTCAACTGCAAGATCGCGGAATATGCTAAAGCGGTTATTGACGGTCGTCCAAATTTCCACATCAATCTGGTCATGAACATTTCTCCCAATTGTGACTGCCACGGAGAAAATGACTATCCCATTGTACCCGATGTTGGTATGTTTGCATCCTTTGACCCTGTTGCTCTGGATACAGCTTGTGCGGATGCAGTGAACGCTATGCCTGCAAACGAGGGAAGCATGCTGTTCGATAATCTGCGCTACGACCATCCCGACGGCTGCGCTTGCGCGGACTGCGGCGATCATTTCAAGGTCGTTCATCCCGAAACCAACTGGCGTTCCTGTGTTGAGCATGGGGAAAAGCTTGGCATCGGTGTTCGTGCATACGAATTGATCGAAGTAAAGTAAATTTATGGAACAAAACAGCCTCCGGCCCGTCTGTAACAGGTCAGAGGCTGTTTTTTATGCTTCGGGGAGCTTACATACGTCTACCCAGCCAACGGCTTCGGAGCAGGTGTACAGCTCATCAATAGAGAGCTTAACCGCACTGTTCCCGGTACCTGCGGCAGGATACACAATATCAAAGCGCTTAAGGCTTTCATCCAGGTAAACAGGTACCCCGGGCTTGATACCAAAGGGACAAACACCACCCACGGGATGCCCGATTTGTTCCAAAACCTCATCAGCAGAGGGCATAGAGGCTTTTTTGTGGAAGGTAGCCTTATATTTTTTGTTGTCAATGCGTGCATCGCCTGCGGCAAGAATCAGAATACAGCCGTTTTCCAGTTTGAAGGACAGGGTTTTTGCGATACGTGCGCCTTCCACACCTACAGCCTGTGCCGCAAGCTCGACTGTGGCACTGGATACATCAAACAACTGAATGCGGTCTTCCAGATGATACCGTTCCAAATGCGCTTTAGCCAGTTCGTAAGACATTGATTTTCCTCCGATTTCTTTTCTTGATGAATCATTTTACATCTATTTTAGCGGTTTGGTCAAGAGGCAGAGACGCAGATAATATTGGTCGTCGAAATTTAAGTGCGTTCAGATGGTTGCTTTTATCGCATATTATGTAGTATAATACAGTGAATGCATATGACAAAAAGCGTATGTTGAAAATACTTTCAGAAAGTAGGAACGAATATGATCAAAGTATCTCCCTCTATTTTGTCTGCTGATTTTGCGAACCTTGGCCATGATGTGGAGGACATCAAGCGCGGTGGTGCTGATTATGTCCATGTTGATGTAATGGATGGTATTTTTGTTCCTAATATTTCTATCGGTATTCCTGTTGTGAAGTCTCTGCGTAAAGCAACCGACATGTTCTTGGATGTCCATTTGATGATCGACAGACCTCATCGTTATGTTGCTGATTTCTGCAAAGCGGGTGCCGATCTCGTGGTATTCCATGTGGAAGCAGATCAGCCTCAGGATATTTTGCAGGCAATTTCCTTGGTAAAGGAACAGGGGAAAAAGGTAGGTCTGTCTGTAAAGCCCAAGACTCCTGCGGCTGTGCTGCTGCCTTATATTGAACTTTTGGATCTGGTGTTGGTTATGACGGTTGAGCCCGGTTTCGGTGGTCAGAGCTTCATGCATGATCAGCTGCCCAAAATCACAGAGCTGCGCCATATGATTGATACATATAACCCTGCTTGTGAGCTCGAAGTGGATGGCGGCGTAGATCCTGTTACTGCGCCCTTGTGTAAGCAGGCCGGTGCCAATGTACTGGTCGCAGGCAGCGCCGTATTTAATAAACCCGACAGAGCGGAAGCGATCCGCCTGATCAGAGAATCTTGATTTGGAGTAATTTATGAATTCATTCTTTCCTGCGTCTATTGAAAATTTGATCGATCGTTTTGCGTCTTTGCCCGGCGTAGGGAAGAAGAGTGCATCGAGACTGGCCTTCCATATTCTTGGCCTTCCTGCCGGGGAGGCAGAGGCGTTTGCAGAGGCGATTCTCGCAGCCAAGAGAAATGTGCACACCTGTCCCGTGTGCCAAAATTTAACGGATACGGATTTGTGCCCTATTTGCTCCAGCAATCGTAGAGACAGCTCCGTGATCTGTGTAGTGTCTGAGCCGAAGGATGTTTTGAGCGTTGAGCGAAGCCATGAATACAACGGGGTTTACCATGTTTTGCATGGTGTGATTTCTCCTATGAACCACGTGGGCCCCGATGATTTAAAGATTTCCGAGCTGGTTGCGCGTGTTGCCGAAGGAAATGTAAATGAAATTATTATGGCAACAAACCCCGATACGGAAGGGGAGACCACTGCAGTCTATATTTCCCGCTTACTGAAGCCCTTCGATGTGAAGGTTACTCGTCTTGCTTACGGTATTCCCGTTGGCTCCAACATTGAGTTCGTTGATGATGCAACGATTTTGCGTGCCTTGAGCGGCCGCATTGAGCTTTGAATGATGTACTGTATAATAATGCGTATCTTGGGAGATACTCACGGTACTGACTGAATTCGTGCATTTTGTTTTTTACATAGCTTTATCTGAATAGTGATTGCACCGGGTGAGATACCGGCTTGGTTTTCTTTACACTTTTTTAGAAAAGCACACATATTATTGAATAGGAAGTGATACAATTGGCATCTAAATTGAAAATTATACCTCTGGGTGGGCTCGGAGAAATCGGAAAAAATGTAACCGCCATTGAATATGGTAAAGATATCATGATCGTTGACTGCGGCATGGGATTTCCCGAAGATGATATGTACGGCGTAGATATCGTGATCCCGGATTTCACTTATTTGAAGACTAACCGTGATCGCGTGCGCGGTCTGGTAATTACCCACGGACACGAAGACCATATCGGCGGTGTACCATACTTGCTGCGCGAGCTGGATATTCCCATTTATGCGACAGAGTTGGCCTCTGCGTTAATTCAACTGAAGCTGGAAGAGCATGAACAGCTGACCAATACACAGATTTTTGTGAAGCATGCAGGGGATAAATTCCGCTTGGGCTGCTTTGAAATTGAGATGATCCATGTCAACCATTCCATTGCCGATGCGGTTGCGCTGGCGATCAAGACGCCCATTGGGACGATCATTCATACCGGTGACTTTAAAATCGATTTGACACCTCTGAATGGTGAAATGACGGATTTGGCCCGATTCAGTGAGCTTGGGAACGAAGGAGTTCTGGCGCTGATGATGGACTCTACTAATATCGAAAAAGACGGGCATACAGTCACAGAACAGACTGTCGGGAAAAATTTTGAAAAGCTGTTTGAGGGCTGCACAAAGAGAATCATCATCACAACTTTTGCGTCCAACGTTGACCGCATTCAGCAGATCATCAATGTGGCACACAAGCATAAGCGCAAGGTTGCATTTACCGGCCGCAGCTTGGAAAACATTTTGAAGGTATGTACCGCTCTTGAAAAAATGAATATTCCCGAAGGTCTGCTTGTGGATATGGCCAAAATCGATTCCATCCCCAATGATAAGCTTGTGATTATATGTACGGGTAGTCAGGGGGAAAATATGTCCGCGCTATATCGAATGGCACATTCTGTGCATAAGCAGGTGTCCATTACGGCGCATGATATGGTTATCATTTCCGCATCTGCAATTCCCGGTAATGAAGTGACGATCGGCAAGGTAATTGACATGCTGTATCGGCGTGGCGCAAAGGTCGTGTATGATAAAACAGCCGGGCTCCATGTGTCCGGTCACGCCTCCAAAGAAGAGCTGCGTATGATTATGGCGTTGACCAAGCCCAGATTTTTCATTCCTGTGCACGGTGAATACCGTATGCTGTGCAAGCACGCCGATTTGGCAAAGGAAATGGGAATCAAGCCCAATCATATTGCTATCGGTGACAATGGCACTGTTTTTGAATTGACACAAAAGAAAATTGTAAAAAGCGGCACAGTCAAGGCAGGGGATATTCTGGTTGATGGCTCCGGTGTCAGTGAAATCGGCAGTGATGTGCTCAGCGACAGAAAGCATATGGCAGAAGAAGGTGTCGTCGTTGCATCCTTGATTCTGTCTGAGGAAGACGATGCTTTGCTGGCACCGCCCGAAATCATGACACGCGGCTTTGCAGATGGTGCAGACGCTGAACTGATGGAAAAGAATCTGAGCCGTATTGTGTACGAAACTCTGGAATACTGCGAAAGAAAGAACATCCATTCTATCAATACCATCAAGAGCAAGCTGAAAGCAAATTTCTCCGGATTTATGTACAAGACCGCTCGCCGCAGTCCCATGATCATTGTGATGATCAGCAGAATTTGAGGTGCGTGTAGTGAATATACAGATATTTGGACGAAATAAGTGTTTCGATACCAAAAAGGCGGAAAGATATTTCAAAGAACGCCGTATCAAGTATCAGCTGATTGATATCGATCGGTACGGGATGAGCAAGGGTGAGCTTACATCTGTAAAAAACGCAGTTGGTTTACAGGCACTTATGAATGAAAAAGCTGCGGACTATGCATTGCTTCAATATTTGGCATACGATTCCGATAAATTCGAGAAAATGTTGGATAATCCCAAGCTGATCAAAACCCCTGTTGTGCGAAATGGCAAACAGGCAACTATTGGATATCAGCCCGACGTATGGGCAAAGTGGGAATAAAGGATAAATTATATGGAAGAAATCATTCAGAATACAAAAGCTGCTTTGATGGAGTTGGCGGAGAGAGCCGCTCTGCGTAAGGGTGAACTTTTGGTTGTTGGCTGTTCATCCAGTGAGATTTGCGGTGGCATGATCGGTCATGCATCTTCTCCGGAGATCGGTAAGGTCGTTGCGGAGACTGTATTGGCATTTTGTAATGAACGTGGTATTTATCTTGCGGCACAATGCTGTGAGCACTTGAACCGTGCTTTAATTATGGAATCTGTTGCGGCAGAAAAATTTGGCTACGAGGAAGTGTGCGTCATTCCGCAGCCAAAGGCAGGTGGCTCCTTTGCAACGGCAGTGTATGGAGCAATGGAACATCCCGTGGCCGTTGAACACATTCGCGCGAAAGCAGGCTTGGATATCGGCGGAACTATGATCGGGATGCATCTGAAGGAGGTAGCGGTGCCTCTGCGCTTGGAAGTGAAAACAATCGGTGCAGCATCCGTTGCGGCCGCACGCACTCGCCCCAAACTGATTGGAGGAATCAGAGCACATTACCCCGAACAAATCTAAATAACATTAAAGACGAGACTGCGTTTTGTTCAGTCTCGTCTTTTTGCATGGATTATGCTTTTTTAATTGGATGTCGTATTACGGTTTTAAGTTTTTCAGGTGTTGTTTTTCTCGGATCCGATAGGTATATCTCATGATGATAGCGTGTATCATTGATGTCAACTGTATAACCCATGTTTGAGGCATAGGAATGCATTACTTCAACAGTCATCGGTTCGTCATCGTAGGGACCAAGATGTAAGCATTGTATACAAAGTCCCTCGCTGTAGCTGAATAATTCAACTTTAGAGAAATCAAGCTTTTTCTTTTTAGTTGCTTCGGATACAGCCCATCGGAAATCCTTATCTGTAATAAAATCGGGAAGTCTAATGAGAGAAATAAAGTTAAGCTTTTCCTTCTGTGAATAATCTATGCCACAATTATCATCCTGCCACCAAAAGCCTTCCAGAGGAGGGACTACATATTCAAAAAATCCATCGATTTTGTAAGTGGTCTTATAGCTCATTTTCAGCGTATATGCGATACCGTATAGTAACTCAATAGATGCTTTATATTCGCCGTTTTCTTCATTGGGATCACCTTTCCCACGAACCGCAATATAATTCATAGGAGGAACAGCAACAATGATAGGCTTTCTCGGTGGGTTATATAACTCTTTGTATTCCTTCTTATAATCAAATGCCATAATTTCTCACCTTACATTATTCATCGTCCGTTTCTTCAATTTCAGTAACACCAAAAGATGCCAAGGGATTAGCAGCTGCGGCAATTCGAAGCTCGGTGTTATCTACATGAGTATAGATTTGTGTTGTATTCAAATTATCGTGGCCTAAAAGCTCCTGCAGTGTACGTACATCTACGCCATTGGAAAGCATCAATGTTGCCGCGGTATGTCTCAATTTATGAGAAGAGTATTTAGAAGGATCCAAACCGGCAGCTTTTAATGTCTTTTTTACCATAGCGTGCACCGCATCGGTAGACATACGCTTCCGTCGATTGGATAAAAAGAGCGCATTCTTATCGATGGCAGCAATAAGCTTACGCTCGAATAAATAATCATTTAGAGCCTGAATACACGCATCATTAAGATAGACAATACGAGTTTTATTGCCTTTACCCAATACACGCAAGGAATCACCTCGAATATCAGAGATGTTCAAGCCGACGATCTCGGATATACGAAGACCGCAATTGAGAAACAAGCAAATGATGCAATAATCACGTGTTTTGTTTTTTCCATCAATGGCTGTCAGCAGACGTTGAGATTCTTCTAAGGTGAGATAGCGGGGGAGGGACTTGGGAACCTTTGGTGCATCCAAATCAGCCAACGGGTTTTCTTCAAGAATGTGAGCTTTCACTGTGAGATACTTGAAGAAGCTTCTGATAGACGAAATCTTTCTTGCGCGAGAAGTCGCCGAAAGTCCGTATTGAACATCTTCGGCATTTTTGTTACGGACACGGTCACGGGAAAGAAAAGCTAAATACTCATAGACTTCAATCAACGTAACTTTCTGAACAAACGGAATATCAACATCCATGATGTCGATTTCATCCAGTTCGGTGTCTCTGGGTACAAGATTTCGGGAAACCTTCAAAAATCGGAAAAAGTTTCTCAAATCAAGAAAATATTCATTTACAGTGTTTTTGGAATGTCCGCGAATGGTTTCGTGATATACGAGGAAATCCAAAAGAATCCGCGGGGATTGTGTACGATAGTCGTTCATTGTTAATCGCTCCGTAGAGAAGCGGTGTTTGGAAAGCGATATTTGGAAAATGATAATATGAGTGAACTCAATACCAAATTCAACAAAATAAAGATTTTGTTGAATTTGGAGTAGGGATAATTTATTTAATCTGTAAACATCATTCGCCGAATACAGCTTTGATAGCTTCTCTGATATTATTTACTTGAATCAGTTTTAATCCGTTTGGTATTTTTAATTCATCTTTACCGGTCTTTGCAGGGATCACACAGCGTTTGAATCCTAATCTCGCCGTTTCGGTAAGTCTTTGATTCAGATGCATTACACTGCGAATTTCTCCTGACAGTCCTACTTCACCGACCGCAGCCAAATCCGCTCCCAGCGGTATATCATAGTAGCTGGATGCAACCGCCAACAGCATCGCCAAGTCCGCGGCAGGTTCTTCCACCGTAAGACCTCCGACTACATTGATATATGAGTCATATGTAGAGATTGGCAGACCGCCGCGTTTTTCCAAGACAGCAAGCAGCATCATTGCTCGGTTGCGGTCGACACCATTCGAATTTCGACGAGCAGCATTAAAACCACTGTTGGTAACTAATGCCTGTATTTCTGCGAGGACAGGTCTCGTGCCTTCCATTACACAAGTCACGCAGGTGCCCGGTGCATTTTCGGGACGTCCGTCCAACAGCATTTCTGAAGGGTTTTCAACCTCACGCAGTCCGTTTGCTGCCATCTCAAATACGCCAATTTCATTGGTAGAACCAAAACGATTTTTACCCGAACGCAGAATACGATATGATGTATTGCGATCTCCTTCAAAATACAATATACAGTCCACCATATGTTCCAAAACCTTTGGGCCTGCAATATTGCCTTCTTTATTGATATGTCCAACCACAAATGCAGTGAAATTATCAATTTTCGCCTGTCTCATCAGCGTCATTGTACATTCGCGAACCTGCGTTACACTGCCGGGAGCTGATGCGACCTCGGTGTCGTACATGGTCTGAATGGAGTCAATGATCACAACATCAGGTTTTGTTTCTTCAATCGCTGCAATTACTTGATTAAGGTCTGTTTCTGCAAGGACATAGATTTGCCCCGATTCGACCCCTAAGCGAACTGCACGCATTTTTAATTGACGTTGGCTTTCTTCGCCTGTAATATAGAGTATCTTTTCTTTCTGTCCAATCATCCCGCAAATTTGAAGCAGCAATGTGGATTTACCGATGCCCGGTGCACCGCCCACTAAAACCAGTGAACCTCTAACAGCGCCGCCGCCGAGAACTCGGTCTAATTCTCCCATGCCGGTATGGAATCTGGATTCTGATTCACTTGACAGCTCTGAAAGCAGACCGGGTTTTGGACGACGCAGCGATATTCCCGTTTTTCCCTGTGCTTTCGAGACTTTTACTTGAGGTGCTTCCTCCAATGTATTCCATGCACCGCAGGCAGAACAACGCCCTGTCCATTTTGCTGTTTCATTTCCGCACTCTGTGCAGTAAAAAATTGTCTTTTGCTTCATTTTGATTACCTTACTGATTTATATAATCCATGTATGTG
Source organism: Oscillospiraceae bacterium (assembly GCA_017415945.1). The sequence goes on along the minus strand of JAFQDR010000079.1, from coordinate 2,494 downwards.
CCAAGTAATACAACCACCAATTTATTTTGATATGACTGTTGTTGTAAAAGCTCACATTCTTTTGCGTTTGAGATAAAACCGCATTCGACTAACACCGCCGTGCAGCCGCAATGCTTCATCAAATATATGCTTTCCGATATTTCGGCGGCACTACGGCTAACATTCGGCCCCAAGCTTTCATTAAACTGTTTTTGTAAATTCAGTCCTAATGCTCTGCTGCTTTCATCGTGTCCAAACAAAACCTGAACCCCTGTGACCTTTTCATCAGGAAATGTGTTTTGGTGGATGCTATACAGTATAGCATTTGGGTAGTCCCGAATCAGTCGCAGCCGTGCCTTTTGATCGGCAACTTTTCGTTCCGCTATGCTGTCTGCTTCCGAGGGATAGTTTATGTTCTCGCTTTCTCGCGTGAGAATGGTAGGTACGCCGCATAGCTTACCGAGGCAGTTTAGTTTTAACGCAATCTCAAGATTGATCTCACTTTCCAAAACTCCGTCGATTCCCACCGCACCACCATCGGCACCTCCGTGTCCCGGGTCAATAATCAAAGGAACAGAGGATTTATGATAAGAATTGAATGCTTCTTGCGTATACTGATAAGAAATGGATAGCAAAGAATACATACAAATCACTGCACCGAGAAAAATGCAGAATTTATGGAGCTGAAAACGAATTACCATACTTACATCACCTATTTCATTATATTATGATACAGGTGACTTATGAAAACATTATATAATCAGACAATATTGAAGTCAATACAACGAAAAAAGCTCTCCGCATTTGGAGAGCTTTTCTTATATTCTTGATACAGTTTTAATGTTCTTTTCAAATTTACTTCTGGGGCCCATAACTTCATGGCCGCATCCTTTACAGCGCAGCTTAAAATCCGCACCCACTCGAAGAACCTCCCAAAGATTACTTCCGCAGGGGTGATTTTTCTTCATGGTGAGAATATCACCGACTTGAATATTCATCGGCATATTATATTTCTCCTTTAATTTTGCTCCAATACTGTGCAGCTGCACGTTCATTCTTGTTGTCGGCAGGATAATAATACTTGGTTCCCACCAGCTCATCGGGTAAATATTGCTGTTTGACCCAGTGTCCGGGGTAATTATGAGGATACAAATATCCCTGCTCTCTCTCGAACCCTGTTCCGTCCGCATGAACATTCTGCAGATGTCTGGGAATAGGGCCGGTCTTCCCTGCCCGTACATCCGCAAGTGCGGCATCAATGGCAGCTTCCCCTACGTTTGATTTCGGTGCGGTAGCAATCAGAATGACTGCGTCCGCCAAAGGGAGTCTGCCTTCGGGAAGCCCCATCATCAATGCTGAATCCACACATGCCTTCACAATGGGGATGATTTGCGGGTATGCCAAGCCCACATCCTCACAAGCTGAAGCCAGGATTCGTCTGCAGGTTGAAGGCAAATCACCCGCTTCCAGCATGCGGGCCAAATAATGAAGAGCGGCATCGGGATCGGAGCCGCGGAGTGACTTCATCAGTGCAGACAAAATATCAAAGTGGTCGTCCCCTTCCCTGTCGTAGCGCATGGCGCTTTTTTGCGCAACCGCTTTGGCATCCTCCTCGGTAATAAGGATCTGCCCATCAAACTTGGCGGCAGCAGAAAACAGAAGCTCAACAGCGTTCAGGGATTTTCTTACATCACCGCCGCAGCTCATGGCAATGCGCTTTACCACATTCTTTTCCACGACGACTGTTTCTTCGCAGCGCTCTGACATGATCTGTATTGCACGAGAAACCGCTTTTTCAATTTCGTGTGCAGGAACCTGCTTAAATTCAAAAACCGTGCTGCGGCTAAGCAGCGCATTGTATACGTAGAAATATGGGTTTTCCGTAGTAGACGCTATCAAAGTGATACGTCCGTCCTCCATAAATTCCAACAGCGACTGCTGCTGCTTTTTATTGAAATACTGGATTTCGTCCAAATAAAGCAGAACCCCACCCGGAGTGAGCATCGTATCCAATTCACTTATGATTTGACGTATATCGGATATGCCCGCAGTGGTGGCATTCAGCTTACGCAGTGTCCTATTGGTTTGTGCCGCAATAATACTTGCAACGGTGGTTTTCCCTGTCCCGGAAGGACCATAGAATACCATATTGGGGATATTGCCTGACTGTACAATTCTGCGAAGAAGACCGTTAGGGCCTAAAATATGTTTTTGGCCAACAACGTCATCCAATGTTTTGGGTCTGAGTTCATCCGCCAATGGTCTATACACGCTTATCCCCCTTTTTGGTTAATTCCTTCTGACTGCCATGCTATCTGCAAGTGCGATCAAGAAGGAAGGATCTTCAAAAATCTCGCAAACGCTTTTGGCTTTTTCTGTCAAAGCAGAGATCTTTTGCTCGCAGCCTTCAAGACCGAACAATGTCATAAAGGTAGTCTTCCCTTGTTCATTGTCCGAGCCAATAGGCTTACCAAGCTCCTCTGCGGTGCTGATTTCATCCAGCATATCGTCCCGA
>JAFQDR010000078.1 GCA_017415945.1 Oscillospiraceae bacterium | reverse complement strand
GTCAGTCTGTGCTTTGCGCTCTCCTTGCTGCTTTACCTGTTTATCACGACCTTTGGAGGAGTCCTTATCGAGGAATACTGTTTCCAAAACGACATCATTATGGAAGAATTTGATTGGTACGACGTGGATAATACTCTGCGTGGTGTAGGCTTTGCCATTTCCGCTATCTTCTTCACAGTAATGTTTTTTACTTTGTTCGGTGAACGGCTTGCTTACGTCCGCAAGATTACAGCGGGTGTTGACATTCTCCGCGACGGCAACTATGGTGAACAGGTGGAGCTTCGCGGCAACAACGAGCTGACCGAACTTGCCGAGGCGGTGAACTACCTGTCGGAAAGCGAGCAAAAGCTCAAAGAAAAGGAAAAACGTTTATACGAGGAGCGTGAAGAGCTGATCCATACCCTCTCACACGATATCCGCACTCCGCTGACCTCGATCATGTCTTATACCGAGCTGCTGGATAAAAAGGAAACGCTGACGGTTGATGAGCAAAAGGAATATTTATTTCTTGTTTCCAGGAAAACGGAGCAGATCAAGAAATTGACAGATATTCTTCTGGACGGTGGTCATCGCGAGCCGGAATACTTTGAGGATGCACGGCTGTTGTTTGAACAGTTGGCGGATGAATTTGAGGGAGAGCTGGAGGATGGCTTTTCGTCGGTGACAGTGTTTTCCTATGTGGGTGGCTTTTCGGGAAATTTCGACGTGGGAGAATTGCGACGCGTATTTGATAATCTTATTTCCAACATAAAAAAGTACGCTGAGCCTTCAGAGCCTGTGGAGCTTACTATATCCAAAAAGGACGAAGGCATCGTCATACGCCAAAGCAATCGGATCGCGGAAGGAAGGCAACCGTCAGAGAGCTATAAAATGGGACTGTACAGTATTCGCCGTATTGCACAGAACTACGGCGGAACGGTGGAAGTATACGATGAGAACGGAAAATATGAGATTATAATCACACTTTCAAATATTTGATCGAATCTTCAGAATTCTTTAGATTTGTCTGTGCTTTTTCTTTAGAAGTCTATGGTATTCTATAGTCACCAAAGGGAAACACCCAAATAAAAAATGAAAGTGAGGATTTAATATGTTTACTTCTTTGGATCTGTTAATTATCGTTTTTATGACTCTTGCAGCTGCCGCATTGCTTTCCCTCAGCCTTATGTTTCTGATTCGAAATAAGCCCGCAAGAAAAGTATTTTTCTACATCGCTTCGGCGCTGGGGCTTTATGTATCGTGGGTTGGCTTCCGTATCGGCATTGGCGGTTTGTTCTCGTTCCAGATAGCCATCGGTGTCCTGACGGCTTTAATGTGTATCGGTGCGTTCGTTCTTGAAAGAATCAGCAAGGGGAATGACAAAATGTTTCTCGCCGCACGAATCCTGTCTGTGGCAGCACTTGTCATCGGGTTCTTCAATGCGACGCTTTGACAGACAGCTGAATCAGGTATTGGGTTGCAGGAAGCAAAGAAATAGCTCAATCGGCAAAATAGTTCAAAGAAATATGATATAATAATCTTAACGATAAACCTAACAGAATACAAATCGCTTGATTGAAAATATCCCGCCCATCAAACAATGAGAATGGGCGGGATATTTTTTTGCCAAAGCAAAATTATTGACAATGATGTAGTGCGAGACGGATGCGACCTGTGAATATCCTGCAGTTCATAATGACATCATTCTATACAAGTTTAATAATTCCCAGAATCAGCAGGTGAAGCGGATAAAAGGCATAGTAAAAATACTGAAGCACTTTGTTATGGTATTAGAAAAGTATGATATAATATAATCGGAAGCTTCCAAAAACACATATTGGAGGAAATTATGTTACAGTTTAAAGAAAAAATCAAGAAATTGAGAAAAGAAAAAGACATAACACAAGAACAGCTTGCCGAATATATGGGAGTATCCCCTCAAGCCGTCAGTCGTTGGGAAACAGGAGTTACTTGTCCCGATATTTTCGCGTTGCCCGCTTTGGCGGAATTATTTGGCATCACCGTTGACGGTTTGCTGGGTGTGGATGAAAAAGAAAAACAAAAAGAAATCAGAAGCATCATTTCTGTTGCTGAGGAAAAAATAAATGAGGGTATGACTGATGAACCTATAGTTTTGCTGCGTGAAGCGTTGAACAAATATCCTAACAATGAGCAGCTCCTTTGTTCCTTGATGTATGCGTTATACGTTGCAAGCGAAGACGAGGAATTATGTAAGGTGTATGACAGCGAGATCGTATCAATCGCATATAGAATAGAACAGCATTCAACGGATAACGACTGTCGAAATGAAGCACGCAGTATTTTGTTCCGCCACTATTGCGATACAAACAGAAAAGCCGAGGCGCTACAAATTGCCGACGGTATGGCGCGTATTGAAACGAGTCTTGAACGTAATATTTATTGGGCGCTTGACGGTGCTGACCGTCTCGCATACCTTAAAGAACGAATGGCGGACGATATGCATTATCTGATTTGGGATGTAAATGCATATGCGTGTCACGCAAATATTTCCGATGAACAAAAAGAGCAACTCAATTCTGTTTGTCAAAAAATCAAGGCTCTGATGAAGGAAAGTTTAAATATTGAATAAAGCAATGGAGAAGCCGTACAAATCGTGCGGTTTCTCTTTTTGTGTCTCAAAATTTGCGCCGCATGAAACAAAGAAAAAGATTTTTTGATTTCCGAGAAACAACCTGTTTCTATATATTGACAAACGGATTGAGATATGTTATAATATAGAAACAGTACGTTTCTGATTCTCGGAGGTATTTATGAAGAGCATACGAAATGAGTCAAAACCGGTCATCGTTCAGTTTATCGATGAGTATTATCATAATTTTTTTGTGATTCCTTCCGTGCGTGAGATCGCATCGGGAACGGGTATTTCCGTTTCCACCGTTCATCGTTGCCTCAGCGCGATGAAAGAAAACGGCGAGCTGGAATACAGCGGCCGCCGTTCGGTACATACAAGACGAATGGAAATGGAAACGAATCACTATGCAATGCCCGTGCTTGGGTACGTTGCCTGCGGCCCGGGTCAGGAAGAATCCGAGGAAGTAATTGAGTACATTCGCATGCCCGAATCTCTTATCGGCAAGGGTGAATTTTTCGCGTTGATCGCAAAAGGAGAGTCTATGGTCGATGCCGGTGTTCATCCGGGGGACTACGTTGTAATCCGTAAACAGAATACAGCGGAGATTGGCGATATCGTTGTTGCGCTCGATCAAGGCGTGAACAATCTCAAAGTGCTCGGTTTTGATAAGAATAAAAAGGTATACTTTCTTCGTTCCTGTAACGAAGATAAGGAACGCTATGCGGACATCTATCCAGAAGAATTGCAAATACAAGGTGTTGCTGTTTGCGTGACGCATAAACTTTTGAAAGTGAATGTTTGAAAAGGAGACGCCATTGAAATACGCCAAAAGAAGACTCCCTGTCGGTGATTGTCCGAACTGCGGCAGACCCGTGGTGTACTCGGATAACGGTACTGACAAAAAATATATCTCCGTGATTCGTGTGAATGAGGATTACAAAGGCCCTACACAGATGTGTGCTAAGTGTAAAACAATGGTTGCTGTCATAGAAAACAGACACATCGAAATTCCCGTTCTCGGCATGGCGAACGTATAAATTATCAAACAATCGAAAGTGAGCCATCCTCCCGGCTGTGAATTCGGGAGACAAGGGTGAGTATCAGAACATATGGCAGAGCAAGTCTCTGCGTTGTTTTGATGCTCACTTTTTTCGTTATATCCGTCTGTTCGCTGCGCAGACGTTTATATAAATCCATTCTTGAAAGGAGGACAGCTGCGAAAGCAAGCAAAAAATAAATTGAATATGACGACGGTTAATACATACCGTAAAAGCTTTTACGGTTAAATCTAAACTCTTGGAGGTTAACCAAATGAAGCAATCATCCTACAAGTCCTATGAAGATCTTCCGCTGTTTCTCAACGTGAATGATCTGTCAAAGGCAATCGGAATCGCGCCGTCGTCATGCTACGAGCTGATGCATGAAAAAGATTTTCCGAGCATCCGAATCGGAAAACGCTTGGTCGTTCAGCGTGAAAAGTTCATTGAGTGGGTTGATGAACAGTCAAAAGGAGGCAGAAAATGAGTTATTCGTCACATGAATTCTGCCAAATCCTGCGCGAATGTTATTCTCATCCCGACAATCTGAAGAACTATCCAAGCGAAATGATGATGCAAAAAACGAGAGCAGCGCTCATTTTGTTATGGAATCTGGAGCATCTTGAAATATGCGGCAAGAGATATAACAGAGAATTTATCCGCCGTCTTATGCTGAATGAAATGATGCTTGAGGACGTTACACGAGCGATTTCTTACTACATGCATCGCGTAAAAGAGAAGACGATTCCGAGTCTTTCCGTAACGATTTTTCTTTCTGTTCTCCTCTCTGATGCGATAACCGACATGGAGTTTCGTTATCACGAATACGGTGAAATACCGTTCGATGTATGCGTTACTGTGAAGGTTGAACTGATCGCGTGAGGTGATAAGGATGCATTATCAAAGTCAAAAGATGCAAAAATTCTTTCCTTTGCCGAATGAGATCTTCAGTTTAGGACTCTCGGCAGGCGAGATTGCGGTATATGCTTACCTCATGTACTGCGAGGACAGGAAAACTTTTCAGTGTCATCCGAGCTACACAACCATCGGAAAAGCGATCAAAATGAGCAAAAATACCGTGAAAAAGTATGTCGACGGATTGGTCGAAAAGCAGCTTATCACCACCGAACCGACCGAGGTTACGCTGAAGGACGGACGCCGACACAACGGCAGTTTGCTGTACACGATCCGTCCGATTCAAGAAGCTGTAGAGCATGATTACGAGCAGCGGTTGAAGCGGTTTCAGGCAGAACAGTATCGGCAAAAGGTACTGGAACGATGGGAGAAGCGATACGGAAATCAAGGGTCGATAAAAAAGCAGGAGAAAGAGTCGGCGCCGTAAAAGGCGACCGACTCGCTTCACATCGGGCGGCAATGCCGACCGTGTAAGGGTTTTCGGCGTTTTGAAGGACGGATTTGATAGGTGCCGTAAATCACACCTTGGTGCCGATATACGGTGCCGTATGTCGAAAAAAACGCCGTATTACAAGGAAAATATAGACGCTGTGATAGGCGCCATGAGTGGAAAAGAAGTGTTTGAGACAAGATATCTGCCTAAGAGGATAGTTTTATGAGAACAGCCCCGCTCAAGGCAGGGCTGAAAACGATTATCGATTATATAGTGCTTTGAAATCTTCACGTTCTCTGATTGGATCAAAACAACGATTGTTATTCAGACAGCTAATGAAATCATCCACATCGGTTACTCCGGAATCGCATTCCGGCTTTTCACCTTCCACCAGATTAAACAACGGTGCAGTAAAACGGTAGTATGGTTGCTTTTGGTACTGAACCATTACTTCTGCATGAAAACGGGATTGTTTGAGTGCCACGATTGCTTCATCATAACGCTGCTCACTGCAAAGTGCAAATGCTTTATGCAGAGCATTGTATTGCAGTATGTTGTGGTAGTACTGATAGTTCTCGTCCGGGAAAAGAATCTTCAGAATCTGTTCCACTGCTTCACATGCCTCAATGGATTTCGATGCGAGTTCCAGTTGGCCAAGGAATTTGTTGAGATCCCGCTCAGCAATCCGTTGGTTGTGAATTGTTTTCTCGGTTCCACTGAGGCACCAACATAGAAGATCATTCCGCCTATCTTCGTCTTCCTCCTTCATCGCATATTCTTTTGCATCATCATTTCTGCCAAGACAATGAAGGGCGAGAACAATACCCCAAAGTGCCTTGCTCACTAGCTTGTAATCTGTGCTGTTCTCAAGAACTATCCTATAATGGTTCACCGAGCTTTCCAACAGGCGTGTGTACTCTGCATCGTCGAGTAATGGTAAAGCCATATCATATTCGGCGAAGGCGAGCCATTCAACATAGTCCATATTTCCGGGATATTCAGCGACAGCACGTACGGCGATCTGATAATTCGCTTCATGGTGCTTCAAGTATTCATTAAATGCCTCATCAAATTCAGCCTTGCGCAAATCTTTCTGATAGGTATCCATCCCCAGCAGATGATCGGTTGTTACACCGAAAAGATTGGCAAGCGGCGGCAGGAGAGAAATATACGGCATGGCGGCATCGGTCTCCCAACGGCTGACAGCCTGCGGAGAGATCGAGAGAAGCTCTGCAAGATGCTCCTGTGTCATACCTGCATTCCGTCGTAAATCTTTAATTGTTTGTCCGAAAGACATATATGTTACTCCTGATTATTTACTCGACCGGTCTGTGATTATAGTATACCAAAGATTTTCTGATATGTCCACCTCTCGTTAATTGAGAGAAGGTAAATTCAAAATTGTTTTTATCCAAAAAATTGATAACATTCTGATAACTCCGCGGTTTTCACTGGATATATTCCGAAAACTGTGGTATTGTGTTGTACTGAAGAAAGGAGAGTGATACTATGTCAAAACGCAGAGCAAGCGGTGACGGAACACTGCGAAAGCGTGCGGACGGTCGGTGGGAGGCAGACTTGTCGTCGGTACGAAGAAAAACGGACTGCCGCTGTATAAATGCTTCCTCAGTAAATCACAAAAAGAAGTGCTCTCGCAGATGGACTTGTACAAAGAAAATCTCAAAGGTGCTGAACTGTGCGAAGATTACCGCATGACACTCCGCGAGTGGCTTGACAAATGGATAGCGGAACACATGGCGTTCAGTATAAGAGAAAGTACAAAGAAACGGTACAATCAGTATATAGAATATATAAAACCATACCTCGGTCACAAACAGGTGTCAGTAATCACAACTGCAGACGTGCAGAAGATGTATAATAAGCTGAAAGCAAGCGGGCGTAAAGCATACCATCCGACGATGGGACATCAGCTTTCCGACAGCATGGTCAGAAGCATCCACATGATGCTTCACGAAGCTATGGAATACGCCATGCGTGAGCATATGATTCTGAAAAATCCTACAGTAGGTACAACGATACCCAAAGCTGCGGTAAAGGAAATGCATGTGCTGAATGAAAAACAGATTCAAATATTCCTGGAAGCGGTAAAGAAGGACGAGATATGGGGCGACTTCTTCTACCTCGAGTTAATGACGGGGCTTCGTCGCGGAGAGATCTGTTCGCTGAAATGGAGTGACTTCGATGCGGCGGAAGGTAAGCTTGCAATATGCCGTACACTTCACGAGGATGGTACGACAGGCGATACGAAAACCTACAGCGGAAAGCGAACGATCAAACTTCCGCAGAGTGCTACCAAGATGCTGAGCGTGAGAAAGCAGACAGCAATATCGGAATGGATCTTCCCGAATCCATTGAAACCGGAGAAAGCTGTCTCAGGAAATGCTGCATACAGCAGACTGAAAAAGATACTGGAAGAATGTAATCTCCCGAGCATTCGATTCCATGATCTTCGACACACCTTCGCAACACAGGCAATCGCCGGCGGTGTCGATCCGAAAAGTCTGTCCCATCTGCTCGGGCATACAAAAGCAAGCTTCTCCCTCGACCGATATACACATGTCACAAGTGAGATGCAGGTGGGTGCAGCTGAGGTGATAGGAAACTTCTATGAGGGAATCATAGGAAAGGAGGTTGCAAGATGGGCAGACGAAAAAACGGAACGGGAGGCGTAAGCCTTCGTAAAGACGGACGGTGGGAAGGACGTGTCGTTATCGGCTACGATGAGAAAGGTTTACCGAAAACAAAAAATGTCCTTGCCAAAACAAAAGGCGAATGCCTTGATAAGATGAAGGCACTAAAGGCAAGCCTTGTTATCGAAAAGAAATCGAAATATGGCAAAAACATGACCTTTGGTAAGTGGATAGACTTCTGGTTTCGTGAGTTCTGCTCACCTCGGCTGAAGAATTCCACGAAGCAGACATACGGTTACCGCATCTATAAACAGATCATTCCAAACATCGGTCATATACCGCTGACGGAATTGAAAACAAGCGACTTGCAAGCGTTCTACGCCAATCTCAAAAGCGACGGACGGCTTATCCGCCGTGAACTGAACGGAGGGATGCTGTCGGACTCACATATCTGTGCTATCCATACGCACTGTAATGCATCACTGAACAAAGCTGTGGAGGAAGGACTCATATTCAAAAATCCTGCAAGCGAGTGCAGATTACCGCCAAAACGTTATGCAGAAATGAAAGTGCTGACGCATAACGAAATCCACCGTCTGCTTGTTCAGGCAAAAGAGGAAGATATGTTCGAGATGTTCTTTCTCGATCTATCCACGGGACTGCGACGCGGAGAACTCATTGCATTGCAGTGGGATGATGTGGACTTCGAGAAAGAGGAAATCCATATCAAGCGTCAGGTGAACCGAGTAAACGGAGAGCTTGTTATCAGTACACCGAAAACGAAAAACTCTGTGAGGACAATCAAGTTGTCGAAACTGACATTGTATGTACTGACAGAATACAAAAGGAATGCAAAAAGCAAATGGCTGTTTCCGTCGCCGCTGAACAATGATGTTCCGAGGGAACCGTCTGCTTGCAGAAAACGGTTATCAAGAATTCTTGAGCACGCTGGATGCAAGCACGTTCGCTTCCACGATCTTCGTCACACCTTCGCTACGATGGCACTGGAAAACGGTATCGACATCAAAACCCTCGCCGAAATCCTCGGACATAATACAGTTTCTACCGCACTCAATACTTACACGCATAGTACGGCGAAGATGCAGGAATTTGCAGCACGACGTATCGACCGTACAATCGGCGGTGTGAGCGATGATGCGGAGCAAAACATCAACACTACCACCGAGGTTTCGGGCGCCACAGAGCCTGTGTTCGCGCCGTACAAGGGGAAAAAGAGAAAGCCCGGTACCGGTTACGTAAAGCAGCTCTCTGCGAACTGTTGGCAGGGGAGGTATACACCGCGAGTGGATGGCAAACGAGTGAGTTATAACGTGTACGGCAAGACGGAAGAGGAATGCGAGGCGAAACTGGCGGAGGTTATACGGGAGAAAAGAAACAGATGAGCGAGGAGACAAAAGTGTGAGTTCAGAATTTGAGCCGCAGTAGTCAAAGATAAAGCATTCGACGGATAAGAAGTATATGAATTGCCGTTATCGGCAAAATTACAGGTGAGATTATTCACAATATCGCGTTGTATTTTTGCCGATAATGTGGTATAATATACTTACTGAAACGATAGAGGTGACTGAGATGAATTATATTTCTGTAGCAGAAGCGGCAAAAAAGTGGGGGATATCCGAGCGAAGCGTGCGTAATTACTGTTCGGAAGGTCGGGTTGACGGTGCTGTGCTTATTGGCAAAACGTGGACGATCCCCGAAAATGCCGAAAAGCCGGAACGTAAGAAAAAAGCTTCCACAGAGCCGAAAACATTGCTTGAAATCCTCAAAGCAGAAAAGAACACAAAGCTGTCCGGCGGAATCTATCATAAAATACAGATCGAGCTGACCTACAATTCCAACCACATTGAGGGAAGCCGTTTGACTCACGATCAGACGCGGTATATTTACGAAACCAACACGATCGGCATGACAACAGATGCTGTGAATGTCGATGACATCGTGGAAACAGCAAACCATTTCCGGTGCATTGACTTTGTTATAGACCGCGCAAATGCAAATCTCACTGAAGCGCTCATCAAACAGCTTCATTTCATCCTGAAAAGCGGAACCTCTGACAGCCGCCTTGATTGGTTTGCGGTAGGAGATTACAAAAAGGTTCCGAACGAAGTCGGCGGTAAGGATACCACTGCGCCGGAAGAAGTTGCAGATGCCATAAAGGAGTTGCTTGCTGATTATAGCAGCACGGACAAAAAAACAATTTCTGATATTCTTGATTTTCATTACCGATTCGAGTGCATTCATCCGTTCCAGGACGGCAACGGCAGAGTTGGCAGACTGCTTCTGTTCAAGGAATGTCTAAAGTATAATATTGTGCCGTTTGTAATTGACGAAAAACTCAAGATGTTCTACTATCGCGGGCTGACGGAGTGGCCACGTGAGAAGGGATTCCTCACTGATACATGCTTGTCGGCACAGGACACATTCAAGACTTGGCTCGATTATTTCAGGGTTCCTTATGAGGAATGATAAATGAAGAAATGGATAATCATAATTGCCGCCGCAGTTTTACTTGCCGTTCAACTTGTCGCGTGCGGGGATAATACGGATAATATAACAGAAAAGGGAACCGGTGCAGCCGGCACTGAGGTAAATGACACAATGAACAACGAACAGACGAACACCTACCGCCAGATCAGCGTGGACGAAGCCGTTGTTATGATGGCGCAGGAAAGCGGCTACATCATTCTCGATGTGCGCCGTCCTGACGAATTTGCCGCAGGGCATATCCCGAATGCAATCAACGTGGCAAACGAAGACATCGGCACGGCGGAGATCCCCGAACTGCCGGACAAGGAGCAGCTTATTTTAGTATATTGTCGTAGCGGTCGCCGCAGTAAAGAGGCTGCCGAGAAGCTGGTGAAACTTGGGTATACGAACATCGTGGAGTTTGGTGGAATTCTCGATTGGACGGGGGAGATTGTTACAGGTGAATAAATATCGAGTGGCGGCAGTACGTTGCAAAATAAAAGGAACGACAGTTGGTACAATTGCTTCAGAAAGAGGACCAAAAAGAGGAGCTGAATCATAAGTTGATTGAAGTCGTTTTCCGTGATAGTTCTGAAAAAACCGTTGGTACCAACATCGATGAGATGATGCAGTTTATATCCCGTTTTGGTGGCGGCAACCACACAGAGAAGAAGCAAGGTTTTATTGTAAAACTGTTGACGTTCTTTGAGAGATTCTTTGGAATCGGATAAAAAGTTTTGCTTATTTATCTAAGGAGAAAGAAACTCTATAAGGAACGATTTGACGGATAATATTCATACCGCATCCTATAAGGGAATTTGTGAAGTCTTCATCGAAAAACGAACAAGTAAGGTGGATATACATATGAAACTGTTTTTAAATCTTGCCCCTATTATTATCTCTGTAATAGCATTGTGGGTGTCGATTAAATCTTTGAGAAACCAAACCCCACATTTGAGAGTTTGCATAAAAAATAAAAAATATGATTGTTTTTATGGAGCTTCTAAAGTACGAGAAATTAATGGTTCGTACTTCTTATCGCAGTATATTGCTGTTTTAAGACTATCATTTAAAAATCCCACTGCAGCAATTGTTACAATTTCGAATATTTCACTTATGCATGGTGGTATTACATATGATTTGGCGGATACAGATAATCCGCACTGGAAGGAAATAGAAATGTTTTATCCAGACGTGAAAAACATTAATGAAGATGGACACGGATATACTACTGATGGTTCATATATTGATTATGAGAGCAAAGGGGCCAAAGTGCCTATAACAATTGAACCATATGGAGTGAAGGAGTATTATGCAGTATTCTATAATTTTCCGAAAAGTTCAAAAAACACAATAAAGGCAAAGCTAATTATTGAAACAGCAAACGGAATGCAAAAAAAGAAAGTACCCTTATCACATTATGATGAAAATTATGAAACTGGTGAATGGGAAGAAATAGAGAAGTTTAATAAAAGTTATTAATATGTAATCGTTAAAGAGTTCATTCATAGGTTTGTGTTAGCTTCTTTTTTTGAACTGCTAGAACCAGTTTCATAGATAGCAAGGCAGAATGTATAAGATTAAAAACAGGTTATTTCACTGCCCACGAACTGATAAAAAATCTTAGTGAAGGATATAAAATGTACGAAATAGTCACGGTATTCCTCTAAAAACAAATACCCCATTGCAATTATTCAAGTTGTAATGAAGAGAATATTCCAATGGGGTGTTCATCGCAGGAGAGGGGCAATAATTGTACCACATAATTAAGAAAAGGGGCAAACAAATCATGCTGACCTACACATACATATCCAAAGGAAAATGCGGCTTGGTTGAGAAGCCCAAGCCAACCATACAGCACGAGCGCGATGCCATTGTCAAAGTCACGCTCGCCAGCATCTGCTCCAGCGATCTGCACATCAAGCACGGCAGCGTGCCGAGAGCGGTGGAAGGAATCACGGTCGGTCACGAGATGGTCGGCATCGTGGAAGAAATCGGCTCGGCGGTCACGCACGTAAAGCCGGGCGACAGAGTTACAGTGAATGTGGAAACCTTCTGCGGCGAGTGCTTTTTCTGCAAGAAAGGCTTCGTCAATAACTGCACCGACAAAAACGGCGGTTGGGCGCTCGGCTGCCGCATCGACGGCGGTCAGGCAGAGTACGTTCGCGTGCCGTTTGCGGATCAAGGGTTGAACAAGATTCCCGACACCGTAACCGACAGACAAGCTCTGTTGGTGGGCGATGTTCTCGCTACAGGTTATTGGGCGGCGAAAATCTCCGAGATCACCGAGGACGATACTGTTCTCATCATCGGTGCAGGTCCTACGGGAATCTGCACGCTTCTTTGTGTGATGCTGAAAACTCCCAAGCGCATCATAGTGTGCGAGAGGGACGAGAACCGTTTCAAGTTTGTAAATGAGCACTATCCAGATGTGCTGACGGTGACGCCTGAAAATTGCCTTGATTTTGTCCATGAGAACAGCGATCACGGCGGTGCGGATGTAGTGCTTGAAGTGGCAGGAGTGGAGAACACCTTTGAGCTTGCATGGCAGTGCGCGCGTCCGAATGTGATCGTAACGGTGGTGGCGTTGTACGATCAGGCGCAGACTCTGCCTCTGCCGAATATGTACGGCAAGAATCTGACCTTCAAGACCGGCGGCGTTGACGGCTGCGATTGCGAGGATACGCTGAAGCTCATTGCCGAGGGCAAACTCGATACCGAGCCGCTGATCACGCATACCTATCCGCTCGCGAAGATCGACGAGGCGTATGAGTTGTTTGAAAATAAACGCGACGGGGTTATTAAAGTTGCGGTGGAGTGTTGAATGGAGGTATTATATGAAACAAGAAATTTTTAATGTTACTTGTTCATGGTTATCTTTAGCGTTACCGTTGTTGTCTCCGATTAAGGATACAATAGAGTCTGTGTATTCGCTTTCGGATCAAATTGTCTTTGGTAAGTTGTACGATATAATGATTAATCAAGATAGTGATTTTGATGATTGGCTAAAACTCTCCGAAAAGTTTGAAGAAGATAGCGGGTCATACCAGAAGATGGTTAGACAAATTATATATAATATAAATGCCATAAATGAAGTAGATATGTTGGAGGCATATTCTAATCTTTTGAGAGCGTATAAGAATGGCTTAATATGTAAAGAGGATTTTTTTAGACTTGGTTTTTGTCTTACAAAGTTATTATCACAAGATGCGAAATTTCTTAAAGATAATATTACCAAGGACAGAATCGAGGAAAACATATATTGTATTTCGTTAGCATCTAACAATCTTATGTATAATCAGACAAGAGGATTGGATAGCGATTCTATTGATGCAAAAAAGGAATATTATTGTTTCACGGATGTGGGGAAAATGTTAGATAAATATGCGCTTAGCTTTGGTGATGAGAGTAGATATTCTTATTGTAAAATGGACGAAGATTTATCGAAGCAGAAACTATCCTACTCGTATTTAGAATCAGCTGAGAATATTTTATTTTAAGTCCCCCCTCACTTAAAGCTTAGATGTTTTATGATGTCTAAAAGCTGATGTCCATATTAATCACCTCGAGTTGTAAAATCAAAGAAATTTCTGCAAGTGGACAAACAATGTTGTTAGGGGCAAAAAATGGGCATAATCACCCCTCAAAATCTGCACCGCATAAACCAAAGAAAAGGCGTTGGAGAAAACCTACTCCAACGCCAAACTTATTCATGTGGTCACCGTCTATGGTCAAACATGTGGTCAAGCAATTCCGCCTTCGTCTCATTTAGCAGATCACACCCCATATTACCCCCTAAAAAAGCAAAAAAATAAAGCCGAAGACGTGAGTTTTCGGCTTTATTTGGTCTGAGTGACTGGACTTGAACCAGCGGCCTCTACCACCCCAACGCGCCTGTGGCAGATGCCTATTTTCAGATTTTGTCGGTTATCTCATAAAAATGTGCGTAAAATCAATGCTTTTTTGCGCATTTTCAGAAAAAAGTTTCGGGAGAGTATGCACTTTATGCACCGCTTTTTTGGCGGAGCTTGTTCATAGTATGCACTAACTATGCACTAAAATCGCAGTACACTCGCGGTTCGGAGCGTAGTGTTGCGGCCATTTTCAGCCTTTTTCATGCGGTTTTCGGCGTACTATGAACTGAATGATCAGCTGATTGTTAGGGGTATTGTACCTCTGATTCGGTCATTTGTCAAGCGTTTCGGAACATAAAATCCCGATCGAAACAAAGTTAACAGTTTATTATCCGGATTTATTTTTCCTTCTGCGGTATTGTGTTGTGCTGCCAGGAAGTGGTCATAATAAAGGATAGTATCAAGGAATAAGTTCGGCACTGCCCGGCTTATTCCTTTATCGTTGCATAAAATGCGATACAACTTCAAAAAGTCGTTGCAAATTTTGTGATTGTGTGATATAATATACTCGTAGAATTATATGGAGGTGCAAAGATGTACCGTATTGCAATGGAAAAATTATTAAAATGGAAAGACAGCAAGCGCAGAAAACCTCTGATTATCGAGGGCGCTCGTCAGGTAGGCAAGACCTGGCTGATGAAAGAATTCGGCCGCCAGGCGTATGCCGAAACCGTATATATAAACTTTGACTCAAACTCCAGAATGTCGGAGCTTTTCTCTGCCGATCTGGATATAGAACGCATTATGCTCGGGCTTGAGCTTTACGCCGGCAAAAAAATCAATCCCGATAACACTCTGCTGATTTTTGACGAGGTTCAGGAAGTACCGAGAGCCTTGTCCTCTCTCAAATATTTTTGCGAAAACGCGCCGCAGTATCACATTGTGTGCGCCGGATCGCTTCTCGGTATCGCTCTGCACGGCGGTACATCCTTTCCCGTGGGCAAAGTTGATTTTTTGAAGCTCTATCCCTTGTCCTTCAAAGAATTTCTGATGGCAATGGGTAAGGAACGCTTTGCAGAACTGCTGGATAAACAGGATTACCAAATGGTCAGCAGCTTCAAGCAGACCTATATCGATGCCCTGAAGCATTATTACTTTGTCGGCGGTATGCCCGAGGCGGTGCAGAGTTTTGCAGATAACAAGGATTTCAACGAGGTGCGCGACATTCAAAAACGTATCCTCGCCGCCTATGAACAGGATTTTTCCAAGCACGCACCTCACGAAATCGTACCAAAAATCCGTATGCTTTGGAACAGTATCCCTTCTCAGCTTGCCAAGGAGAATAAAAAGTTTATCTACGGTCTTGTCCGTGAGGGCAGCCGAGCGAAAGATTACGAAACCGCACTGATGTGGCTCTCCGATTGCGGACTCGTCCACAAGGTCAGCCGTGTGAACACTGCAAGCATTCCGCTGAAAGCATACGAGGATTTGAAAGCGTTCAAGCTGTTCGTGGTTGACGTGGGACTCCTCGGGTGTATGACGGGACTTCGCGGAAGCACGCTCCTTGACGGCAACGACCTCTTCGTAGAATTCAAAGGCGCACTGACCGAACAGTATGTATGTCAGCAGCTGAAAACCATCGAGGATCTGGGCGTCTACTACTACACCAACGACCGCGGTTCCTGCGAGATCGATTTTGTCATCGACAACGGCGAGCAGGCCATTCCCGTCGAGGTTCAGGCGGAGATTAATCTGCAAACCAAGAGCCTCAAGACTTACAGAGAAAAATTCACCCCCGAATGCTCCATCCGCACTTCAATGGCGGACTACAAAGAGGAAGATTGGCTCATCAATCTGCCGCTGTACGCGATTGAAGAAGTGGAGATGGTACCGATCAAACGGTGATGAAGTGTTGGTGTGATTAAACCGAATAAGAAACGAAAAAAGGAGTATATATGCCACTACAAATCATACGAAACGATATTACGAAAATGCAGGTGGATGCGATTGTCAACGCCGCCAATGAATCTCTGCTCGGCGGTGGCGGCGTGGACGGCGCTATCCATCGCGCCGCCGGAGCTGAACTCCTTGCCGAATGCCGCACGCTTGGCGGCTGCAAGACGGGATGTGCCAAGATAACAAAAGGATACCGCCTGTCGGCAAAATACGTCATACATACCGTCGGTCCAATCTACAAGGACGGAAATCAAGGCGAGCAGGCATACCTTGAAAGCTGCTATAAAACCTCCTTGCAGCTTGCAAAGGAGTATGGCTGTGAATCGGTGGCGTTTCCGCTGATTTCGTCGGGGGTATACGGCTACCCAAAGGACAAAGCGCTGAAGGTTGCGATCGATATGATCAGCAGCTTCCTCCTTGAAAACGAGATGACCGTGTACATCGTGATTTTCGACAAAGCCGCGTATCAGATCGGAGAAAAGCTGTTTTCCGACATTGCCGAATACATAGACGATCATTACGTGGATGAGCATACCGATGAGCGCCGTGAGCGTTTCCGTATGAATGCTCAAATGAAGCCGCTTATGGCGATGGACGATGCTTGTGAGTGCAAGGCAATGGCAGTCGGTAGTGGGCTTGACGATGCGCTTTCGCAGATGGATGAGAGCTTTTCCGAGATGCTTCTCCGCAAGATCGACGAGAATGGAATGACCGATGCACAGTGCTATAAAAAGGCAAACATTGACCGCAAGCTGTTCTCGAAAATCCGCAGTGATGTGAACTACAAGCCTTCAAAGCCGACCGTTCTTGCCTTTGCCATTTCACTGGAACTTACCCTTGCCGAAACAAAAGATATGCTGATGAAGGCCGGCTTTGCGCTGTCGCACAGCAATAAGTTTGACATCATCATTGAATATTTCATCAAAAACGGAAATTACAATATCTTTGAAATAAACGAGGCGTTGTTTGCCTTTG
>JAFQDR010000077.1 GCA_017415945.1 Oscillospiraceae bacterium | reverse complement strand
CGCAGAATGCGGACAAATTATGCGCGTGGCAGACCTGCTTGCCCATCGCGTATGCGGGGGCATTTCTGTCAAAATGCTCCGAAGGAGTATTTTGACAGACTCAAAATACACCACTCAATTACGAGTGGTGTATTTCTATACAAGCTTGTGCTTACGCAGCTGCACTTTGAGTGTATCTTCGTTTTTATGCTGCATGGGTATGAGATGCAGTCGAAAACTTCCTGCTTCCATGCCCATTAGATTCATGGCGGTTTTGACGGGGATGGGGTTTGTCTCTAAGAACAAATCGGAGAACAGCTCGCCGTATTCCAAATGCAGCTGCTCTGCTGCGTAGAAATTACCGTCCAGACACAATTGACACAATTTGGAAATGACCCCTGGGATGATATTGGAAGCCACGGAAATCACGCCTTTTGCACCCAAAGCCATCATGGGTACGGTTTGGTCATCGTTTCCGCACCAGATGTACAGGGAGTCTCTGCACTGACAGCGAACTTTTGAGAATAATGAAAAATCACCCGATGCCTCCTTGATACCATTGATGTTGGGATGCTCGGAAAGAATCTTATAGGTTTCAGCGGTGATGCCGATACCTGTGCGGGATGGCACATTGTATAGAATCATGGGCACACGAATCCTGTCCGCAACATAGGTGAAATGCTCGATGAGTCCTTTTTGTGTGGTTTTGTTATAATACGGAGTGACCATGAGTACACCGTCGTATCCCACATCTTCCGCCAGCTTTCCGTATTCCAAGGCGGTCATGGTGTTGTTTGCACCGATGCCCGCAATGAGCTTCATTCGGCCGTTGTTATATTCGGCGGCGAACCGAAGCAATGCGCAGTGCTCCTCGAAGCTTTGTGTGGCGTTTTCTCCCGTTGTGCCGCTAATTAGAATAGCATTTGTGTTTTCCGATGCTTGAAAATCTATGTGCTTTGCAAATCGGCTGTAGTCGATACCATGCTGACCGAATGGCGTGACCATTGCGGTGCAGGAACCAAGAAAAATCGGCTGTTTCATTGTGATTCCTCCTTACGTGGATTCTGCAATAAAGGGCTTGAAATGGCGAAATAATTTCTTTATAATATAAATTTAGGTTATCATGTCAGCAATATATGGATGGGAGGGGTATCATTGATAAGAAAGTTTTTACGCAGAGTTTTGTGGATATTCGTGGTTATGTTTACCCTATCCCTCTCCGTCGCGGCATATGCGGAGGAGAACCGTGCTTCCATGAACCAACCGCAATTATCGGACTCCGAGCCCACGGAAACACTATATGCATCGGATGAAGACGAAAGAACTTCAAAGGTGTTTGAAGACAGCCCCGTCCTTTTTGAAACGATCAAGGTCGGCCTCCATTACGGAGAAGACGCGGTGACGGAAGGAAACCTGCGAAATGTAATGGGTTCGGGCTTCGCCTTTGGGTATTTCGATGACGACCGTGTTTTCCATGAAATCGGACGTACCACAGCTACGGCGATCACTGTGATTCCCGACTGGAACTGGACAACCACCGAGGGAACGAGCTTTGGAAGCCATCATATTCTGCCCTATGGTTCCTTTGCATCATATGAAGATGCCTTGGCGGAGGCGAATAGACTTGGAGGCTTTCCAATCTATTACAGTGGCAGCTATTTTGTGATGACGGGACAGTTTACCACCATAGAAGAAGCGGAGCAGGCTTTGGAAAACAGCGGTTTGGCGGGCGAGGTCATGTCAGGCAGCAGATATTGTGTGGTGGTGACCGAAACGGGAACCAACCGCATTCTGTTTGAGTATGACTGCGGCTCCGCAAGTGCCTTGGCTGTTCGTCCTTTAGGAGATGGGAAATGCGTGACACTGTACAATGATCTGCAATATTTGGGGGATTTCCAATTTGCACGGTTAAGCGGCGACCAGCACCTGACAGTGGTCAGTTATGTGGACATTGAGGATTACACCAAATGTGTGATTCCTTATGAAATGTATGTATCCTGGCCGGAAGAGGCGCTGAAGGCGCAGGCTATGTGCGCACGTAATTTTGTTGCTACCTCCTTTGGACGATATCGTGCCCATGGCTTTGATGTTACTTCCGATACCTACAGTCAGGTATACAAAGGCATTGGCGATACTACGGAAAAAACCAATAGGGCTGCTGAAGCCTCCGCAGGCAAATACATCCGATATGAGGGTGAGATTTGTCAGACCTTCTTTTATTCCTCTGACGGCGGCGCTACGGAATCCGCGAAAAATGTATGGGGTATTGACGTCCCGTACCTTGCAGGGGTGTTTGATCCTTACGAAGCGGATGTAGAAACTTATGCGGAGGAATGGAACTATGTCTGTACCCCCGAAGATCTGCAAACCATGGTGAATGTCCGAGAAAGCGCGGACATGGATCTGATCAAAGAAGTCAACTGTGTCTACACGGATATGGGGAATATCCAAAGCATTACATTTGTGGATGTGAATGACAAATCCCATACGGTCCATGGCAATCGATGCAACTATGTAATGGGCGCCAAAAGCCAGCGATTTACCGTCGTCCCCCAAGAGGACGGAAATTTCCTCGTGGACGGCAGTGGCTGGGGCCACAATTGCGGTATGAGCCAATACGGTGCTTACGCTATGGCGGAGCACCATGGAATGACCGCAGAAGAAATTATCAAATTTTATTATACCGGAGTGTATATTTCATGAAAAAATCCGATTTCTGGTTTGATTTGCCGGAAGAACTGATTGCACAGACCCCTCTGGAGAAGCGTGATACCTCCAGACTGCTGCATTTGAACAAAAATACAGGGGAAGTGGAGCACCTCCATTTTTCCGATATCAAGAAATTTCTGAAAAAAGGGGACTGCCTGATCCTCAATGACTCCCGTGTTCTTCCCGCACGCTTGATCGGTCACCGTGCTACGGGCGGCCAGGTGGAGCTGCTCCTGCTGCGTGACTTGGGCGGCGATGAATGGGAATGTCTCGTGAAACCAGGGAGAAAGGCCAAGCCCGGAGCGGAAGTATTTTTCGGAAATGGAGAACTGAAGGCGACTGTTTTGTCTACGGGTGAAGGCGGTACCAGACCCGTGAAGTTTACCTACGAAGGAATTGTCCTTGAAGTCCTGGAACAGCTGGGCAGAATGCCTCTGCCTCCTTATATCCATGAGGAACTGCAGGATAACGAACGCTACCAGACTGTATACTCCCGCGCGGTAGGCAGCGCAGCTGCTCCCACTGCAGGGCTGCATTTTACCAATGCGCTTTTGGATGAAATTCGTGATATGGGTGTTGAGATTGGGTTTGTGACCCTTCACGTTGGTCTTGGCACCTTCCGTCCTGTGAAGGAGGACGATATTCTCAAACACGAAATGCATTCCGAATTTTGCATTATGCCCAAGGAAACCGCAGAGCTGATCAATCGCACCAAGGCTGCGGGTGGACGCGTGATTTCTGTTGGTACGACCTCCTCCCGTACCATTGAGTCCTTTGCTAAGGAAGACGGTACCATGGAGGAAACCTCGGGCTGGACGGACATTTTTATTTACCCGGGTTATCGTTTTAAGTGCGTGGATGCGCTGATCACCAATTTCCATCTGCCCGAAAGCACTTTGATTATGCTTGTATCTGCATTGGCAGGCAGAGAAAATGTGCTCAATGCCTATAACATTGCGGTTGCGGAACAATATCGCTTCTTCTCCTTTGGGGATGCGATGATGATCGAATGATAGGAGAATCTATGTTTCAATTAAAAGAAATCAAGCAGCAGGGCCGCGCACGCCGCGGTGAGCTGACTACACCCCATGGTGTTGTGCAGACTCCTGTATTTATGAATGTGGGCACACAGGCCGCCATTAAGGGCGCTTTGAGTGCGGAAGACTTGGAGCGCATCGGTTGTCAGGTGGAGCTTTCCAATACCTATCATCTGCACGTTCGTCCCGGCGATGAACTCATTAAAGAGATGGGCGGTCTTCATAAGTTTATGACTTGGGACGGACCGATTCTGACGGACAGCGGCGGGTTTCAGATCTTCTCCCTTGCGAAGCTGAGACGCATTAAGGAGGAAGGGGTTTATTTCAACTCCCATGTTGACGGCAGAAAGATTTTTATGGGGCCCGAAGAAAGCATGCGGATTCAGGCGAATCTCGGTTCCGACATTGCCATGGCTTTTGACGAATGCATCGAGATCCCGTCTCCCAGAAAATACGTGGAGGATTCCATTCGCAGAACCTATCGCTGGCTGGAGCGGTGCAAAAACGCTTTGGCAGAGTATAACGCTCAGGATGATGCGGTCAATCCCGGGCAGATGCTGTTTGGCATCAACCAAGGTGCAACCTTCCCCGATTTGCGCGTGGAGCATATGAAGATGATTTCCGCCTTAGACCTTCCCGGTTATGCCATCGGCGGCTTGGCGGTAGGGGAGTCCCATCAGGAAATGTACGATACCATTGAATGTGTGGAAGAGCATATGCCTGTGAACAAGCCCCGCTATCTGATGGGGGTGGGTACCCCCGGCAATATTATCGAAGCGGTGTATCGTGGTGTGGATTTCTTTGACTGTGTTATGCCTGCCCGCAACGGTCGTCACGGACACCTTTATACTTGGGAGGGTGTTATCAATATCCGCAATAAGAAATACGAAAAGGATGATCTGCCCATTGCCCCCGGCTGTAATTGTCCTGTATGCAGCCGCTATACCCGCTCTTATGTGCGTCATCTTTTCAAGGCGGATGAAATGCTGGCTATGCGTTTTGCGGTCATGCACAATCTCTATTTCTACAATGACCTGATGAGCCGCATTCGTAAGGCTCTGGAGGAAGGTACGTTTGAGCAGTTCCGTTTGCAATATGTAAGTATTTTGGATAAACGTATATAATTTTCTTGCAATTGGAAGAATTTATCGATATAATACACTTTAGTTATTTTTTGGAGGTTAAGAAATGAACGAATCCATGTATTCCATGATTATGCTGGTTGTAGTATTTGCTATTATGTACTTCCTGCTGATCCGTCCTGAAAACAAGCGCAAGAAGGAACAGGATGAAATGCGCAACAATATCTCTCTGGGTGACGAAATCGTTACCATCGGTGGTATTACCGGTAAAGTTGTTCAGGTTACCGAAGAAACCGTTACCTTTGAAACCGGTGAAGACCGTGTTCGTCTGCAGGTCAAGAAGTGGGCAATCCAGACCAATGAGAGAGCGGAAGCTAAGGCAAGAGAAGCTGCCGAAGCTAAGAAGAACGCAAAGAAGACTAAGTAATTATATTACTTATAAAAACAGCGCAGTGCATGTCACTGCGCTGTTTTTGCATGGATGCTCCGCACTGCCGCATACAATGAAGTATCATCATGCGGGAGGGAATGGATGTGAAAAAAGTGAATGTAGTACCGAAGTATATTGTGTTCTGCTTTGGGGTCACAGCTTTGATTGATGCTTGTGCTTTGGTCTTGGGAGCGTTTTTGATTGAAGGTGGAAGTCTTGCTTTTGATGCAATGGGAGTGTGGTCACTTGCGTCTCTTGTACTTGCTTCAATGCTTGCGAGCTTTTCTTGCACAAGCCGCTCAGGAGCGCCCTTGAATGCGTACGCCGCAGTATTTGCTTCCTTTTTTCTGATTGCTGTATTGATTCCAATGGGATATGGTTTGGGGATTTCCTTTCATGTGCTGATCAAGGCGTTTACTGCGTTGCTCTGTGGTACGTTTATCGGAAATTATTTGGGCATGGGCAGACACAACAGATTGCGTAATTTCAGAAAAAAGAGACGAACATACACAAAATGATGTGGTGTTGGATATTGCGAAATAATAAAAATAGTAACCAAAATGAAACTAAAATGTAAAAAATACCTTGAAATTTATATAAAAATGTTATATATTTGCCATATAAGCATCTTCGAAACATAAAACAGCCGTTTTTGAATACCTTATTTTGGGGTGGTTGTTTTGGTTAACAAAAGGAACAGCGAAGAGGCGCTGTTATCGGTACCTATGCTCTATCTGCTTTTTCTTCTGTATGTGGTGGGAATCGCGCTTGGTACAGGGCTTGTAGGGATATATGATGGCTCTATCGGCTTACCGAACGTAAATCGACGATTAGCGGTCGATTTTGGACAGTATGTGCTGTACTGCAGTAT
>JAFQDR010000076.1 GCA_017415945.1 Oscillospiraceae bacterium | reverse complement strand
AACACGACTCGGTCAAACAAGATGACGCCCCAGAACAGGGCTCCACACTGACAGATAATATGATAAAATTCAGGAGAAAAAAGTTATGAACAAGACAGCAGAAAGTTTTTTAAAGGCACAGGACAAGCTGATGAACGATGCCATTGCATCCAAGCTCGCAGTTGAAAATCACAAGAAGTACGCCGAGCTTCTTCTGAACAAAGAAGTTGAAAAAGCAATCAGGGGAGAAGCAACGTCAGGAAAATAACAGTATTTATTGCTCTTCCACAAACTCGACGACAAATTGTCGTTCAGTATGATGATTCCATTTTCATGAAAAAGAGAGTAAAATTGAGGTGAGCAGATGACAATTATTGAAATCGAAAAGAAGGAACTGCGCAAGTCCTTTGAGAAAAAGCCGTACAAGGTAAAATCAAAATCCAAGGACAGCACAGGCGAAACAATCACCAATCACGTTTTCTTTGAAATGCTCTGCAGCACAATGAAGGAGGAATGCAAATGACAGCAATCGAACGAATCAAGGGCAGGGGACGAGTTCCTCGTGCCGCACTTTACGCAAGATTTTCTTCCGATAATCAGCGTGAGGAATCCATAGAAGCACAGCTCCGTGCCATGCGTGAATTCTGTGCCCGTAACGGCGTTGCGATCGTGGAGGAATTCTGCGATCGTGCACGCTCGGCGACAACCGATGACCGTCCCGAATTTCTCAATATGATCAGCACATCAAAGGAAGGACACTTCGACATTGTCCTTGTGCACAAGCTGGACCGATTCTCCAGAAACCGCTACGACTCAGCCTATTATAAGCGTGAGCTTCGCAAAAATAATGTCACTCTCATGAGCGTACTTGAAAATCTGGACGACTCACCCGAAAGCATTATTCTGGAATCCGTCCTTGAGGGTATGAGCGAATACTACTCCAAAAACCTTGGCCGTGAGGTTATGAAAGGCATGAAAGAGAGTGCCCGTCAATGCCGTTACACAGGAGGTCACGTTCCTTACGGCTTCAAGGTCAACAAGGAAACGTACCGCTTTGAAATTGAAGAACATGAAGCAGAAGCGGTGAGAATGATTTTTCAGGGAGTATGTGATGGCCTTGGCTATGCGGAAATCATTGACAAGCTGAACTACTTAGGGTATCGCAACAAGGCAGGCAAACCCTTTGTGAAGAACAGCATCACCGAAATGCTCCGTAATGAAAAATACCGTGGAGTCTTCATCTTCAACAGAGCTGCCGCAAAAACGCCTATGGGCACACGCAATCACCACAAGAGCAAGCCTGACGGTGAGATGATACGCATCGAGGGCGGTATGCCAAGAATTGTCGAGGACGATGTATTTTTCAAGGTCAGCGGTATCATCAAGAGCAGAAGTCAGAGAACAACCAGTCTGAGAGCAAAGGAAACTTATCTGCTGACAGGCAAGGTGATATGCGGATACTGCGGCAGTGCCTTCACAGGAAACTGTATGCACTCAGGCAGGAATAAGCGTAAGCACGTTACCTACAAGTGCGGCGGTAAAAGCAAACGTGGGGAGCTTCACTGCAATGCAAAGGACGTGAACCGCAACTATCTGGAACAATTTGTGGTACAGCAGATCAGTGAAATTATCTTCTCCGAGGACAGAATCCCTCTGATTCTTGCAGGGTATGAGGATTCACTCGCCATACTGAATCAGCAGTCAGATTCGGTGCTGAACACACTTAAGGAACAGCGTCAGGGCATTCAGATGAAGATTGACAACATCATCTCTGTAATCACCCAGTCGGGCAGTCCATCGCTTCTGGCAACCCTTGACAGGCTTGAACAGGAGCTTGCACAGGTCGATGAGAAAATAGAAGCACACGAGCAGTCAAGCGGCTGTAAGAGCGTAGAGCCTGCCAAGGTCGTCGCTGCATACCGCAGAGCACAACAGATGTTTCTTGACGGCACACTGCCACAGCGCAGACAGCTCATCAATCTCTATGTCAAGCGAGTGGTCGTTTATGATGACTACGTCCGCATAGAGCTCCATAATGTTCCCAGCAGTCTCAAAGGGAACGATGCAAGACTCACTGATGATAGTGAGCCTTGCGATGTACATATGATTCTGGCACGTTTTTCACGAAAAAAAATTCACGCTTTCATCCCAAGGGACAAAAACGTGAGTAAAATTGGTGGAGGCGAGGGGAATCGAACCCCTGTCCGAAAGCCAATTCCTACAACTTTCTACGAGTGTAGTTTATCTACTGTAATTCCCCGACCGACCCGCCGACAAACAGGCTGATCCGTCAGGTAGTCCAAATACATTTCGGTGACATGGACAGGTCAACGAAACGTTCACCACTCGTCGATGCCCTGTAAAGGCCGTGGTCCTCAATTACAGGACAGATGCTGACTTAGGCAGCAACCTGCAGGCTCTTGTTAAAGCTTACAGAAATGTTATTTTTAGCGTTTATATTTAAACGTGCCGCTGTTTTAAGAGCTGCAGCAAGCTCTACTCGCTTATCATAGTTCATAGCCCCCGTCGAAACCAGTACGCCCCCATATCAGCCCGCTATTGATTGCGGGACTTGAGTGCACGGTCGATCGTGCGCTTGGCATCGCGTTTGGCCGCATCTTCCCTCTTATCATACAGCTTTTTACCCTTGCAAAGTCCAAGCTGCACCTTCACTCTTGAATCCTTGAAATAAAGAGAGAGCGGAATCAGCGTCAGTCCATCCTGCTTCTGTTTGCCGTACAGCCTGTTGATCTCACGCTTATGCATAAGCAGCCTGCGCACACGAAGCGGATCGCGATTGAAGATATTCCCCTTTTCATAAGGTGAAATATGCATCTGTTTGAGGAACAGCTCACCATTTTCAATGCTGCACCAACTGTCCTTCAGATTGACATTGCCCTGACGGATGGACTTGACCTCCGTTCCGGTCAGTTCAATTCCGGCTTCAAAATCTTCCAGAATGAAGTATTCATGTCTGACTTTTCGGTTTTCGGCAATCAGTTTTGTTCCTTTTGTACGCATATCTTCACCTCACTTCCGGGAAAATACAGTGATTTATTCGTCAAAATCGTCGAGATTCAGATCATTCAGCAGATCCTTCAGTGCTGCCAGCTCATCCGCTGTCATTGTCAGGCCCTTACCCATTTTGGAGTGATCGGGAGACCAGTCGCGGAGATCATACTTCGGCTCACGGTCATTCCAGCTGACAAGATTCAGCTCTCTGGACCAGCCTCTTGCATTTTCACCCAGTGCACCAAGATGTTCTACGATTTCATACTTCAGTTCAGCCATTTGTGTCCTGCCTCTTTTCTTCTGTTTGTAAATATTGTTTGAGCTGCGGCAACTGCTGCATCGTCATGGCATAGCCCTGTGCATACAGGGACATCAGCCTTGAAAGGTTGGTATCCGTCCGTTTCACGCCCAGAGTGTCCTCCGGCGCAATTACATAGATCTCACCCGCCTGCTCCCTGCGTGCAATCTGCTCAATGCAATCATTGTACCTGAAATGACGCTGCGAGAGCTTTTCTGCATAGGCAGGATACTTCTTTTTCACACTGCGGACAGCATATTGCATGACCGCTTCCTCTTCCTTGCAGTAATCCCGTTCCCTTGTCAGGATCACAAGCAGCTTATCACAGCCGTCATCGAGTGCCTTCTGAAACGGAATCGAATCAGCCACACCGCCGTCAGCATATCTCTTCCCATCAATCTTGATGGGACGGAACATGAGCGGCAGCGCACAGGTCGCACGAAGCACAGTCCATTTCGGATCGTCACCGGACACGGGCATATAGACTGCCTCACCGGTTGCCATATCCGTCACCGCAGCAATCACATCCCCCTTAAACTGATTATATGTCCGATAGTCAAAGGGAAGAAGCTTGTTCGGAATGGTATCGAACACGAATTTCAGGTTGTAAAACGAAGCGTTCAGGGGATTGAGTCTGTGATGAAATCCCTGATATCTGGGATTTTTCACAAAACGGCGCAGCATTTCTCGGTTTCTCCCGTGCTGCTGGGATACATAGGAAGCCGCATAGGTGATACCGGCCGAAGAACCGATGACATAATCCGCCCTAATACCGGCATCCAGCAAAGCGTCCATCACGCCGCAGGAAAAGACTGTGCGATGCGCACCGCCCTCCAGAACCAGACCGAGTTTCATGCTTTGCCTCCCTTCCAAATGCAGTTACTATATTATTATACACGATTTTCATTCCCATTGCAAGTGTTTTATAGAAAAATTTATGAATCTTTTTGTCACTCTATGTCCGGTCACTGAAATATGGGATACAAAATAAGCAATCGTTGTTTTCTCCGGATGATATCTTGACTTACATGGGAAACAAGAGTATAATAAAATAGGTATGATCTTATAGAAAGGAATGTATGCGCTGCATACGAAAATGGCTATGCTGACATTTTTACTTGGCGGGTGCGGTACCGGAAAATCCACAAGGCTCATGGAGAAAATACGCACTGATCTGACCAATGAACGCAAAGTGATGCTGCTTGTTCCGGAACAGTTTTCCTTCGATGCAGAAAAACGACTTTATGATTTTCTCGGCCCCATCCTGTTCAATCAGGTCGAGACCTTCAGTTTTGCCACACTTTCCCGCCGGATTCTTGAGACGTTTGCACAGGTGGCGGGCGAGGAAAATTATGCAAGCGAGCAGGAAAAGCTTCTGATTCTGCGTCATGCCATACGTCAGGCACGCGAACAGGGCGAACTCTCCATCCTGCGTCAAAGAAGTCAGGCCTCTGATTTTGTGCCCAATATGCTTTCGCTCATCACAAAAATACGCAAAGCCGGTGTGCAGGCACAGCAGCTTCTGGACGCAACGGCTGCCTTCGATGACCGGCTGCAGGATAAAGTACACGATACTGCAATGATCCTCACATTCTATGATCGTCTGCTGGCGGAGCATGGGCTCCACGATGGTCTGACCGATCTGACAGAAGCCGCTCTGCTCGCCAACATGCAGGATTATTTCCGTCATTACCGCATTTACATCGATGAGTTTGACAGCTTTACCGGCGATCAGTACAGCATGCTCGAAGTCATGCTTGCACAGGCGGATGATATGACGGCTGCCATCCGCACGGATGAGCCGCAGGCTGCGGTTTCTGTAATTTTCGAAGGCGGCAACATGACCTATCGCCGCCTGAAACAAATGGCATCGGACAAACTTTCCCTCCCTGTGACGGAAGAGAAGTTGACTGAATATGTTCGTTCGGCACATGGTGATCTCAACGCTGTCAGCACACAGATCCTCCGTCGTTCACGGGGCACATACGAGTATCAGGATCACATCCGGATTCTCGAAGCCCCCGATCCCGCTGCGGAAGCCGAATACATTGCTGCACAGGCCTGTGAGCTTCTGCACAACAATCCCGATCTTCACTGCTCTGACATTGCCGTTGCGGTGAAATCTCCCGATACTTACAATACCCTGCTGGAGCGAGCCTTCACACGATGCCATCTCCCCTGTGAGATTTCATCCGCTTCACCAGTGATGCATACCGAACTGATGCGCTGTGTTCTCTCACTGCTCTCGCTTCTTGCAGAGGAGACACCGGACACAGAGCAGATGCTTCGATATATGAAAATCCCCTTTTCCGGCTATCAGAGTGTTGACGTCTCCATGCTTGAGCATTTCTGTTTCACCTGGAATATTGAACAAAGCGACTGGACACAACCGTTCTGGAGCGAGGATCCTGTCGTGCAGGAGCGTGCCATGCATTTTGGCGGTGAACGTCTGGAGGAGACCAGAAGCCGGATCCTTGATGAAATCAACGAACTCAGAAAAAAATGCACCGGCCAGTCCATCCGGAAAACGCTCTCCCTTCTGTATGCCCATCTCTCCGAAAAGAAAAAGCATATTTCATTCAATGACGAACTTGCCCTGCGTTCGTTCACGGCGCTTTGGAATGCCTTCTGCGATATGCTCGACACACTTGTCAGCTGCTTCGGTGATGAGACAACGGATTTTGCAGAACTGCGTGATATGCTCGCTCTCATGATTTCTACCGCAACGCTCTCCTCCCCGCCGCAGACACTTGACAGTATCCGCATTGTGGATGCCCAGACGGCTCGTCTAAATGATCCGGAAGTTGTTTTTGTCCCAGGTGTAAGTGACGGTGTCTTTCCCGGAGATATTCAGATCGGCGGTATGTTTTCCCGACAGGAGCTGGAACTGCTTGAAGCGCAGGGCATTGCAATTTCCCGTATGTTCTTTGAGCTGTATTCCGATGAACGACTGATTGCAGTCAAGATTCTGTCTGCACCAAAGACACAGCTTTGTCTGACATATCCGAGAATGGATGATGCGGGCGGCACGGCTGTACCGTCCCCCGTTGTTCTGCAGCTGCGGCAGATGTTCCCAGAAACAGACAATCTGAACCTGCAGGCTGAATCGATTCCGCTCTCATACTATGTGCGTTCTTATGAATCAGCCTACTACCATTTCGTCCGCCGACTTGGTTCACAGGACACACCTGATCTTGCTGCACTGCGTACCGTACTTGAACGGCACCCAGTTTATGCAGCGAAACTCTCAAAGCTTCTCACGCCTGCCGCATCTGTATGCGATCAGGTCCAGCCCTCCTCCATGGACAAGCTGCTGGGAGATACGCTCATCTTCTCTCCGACGGGCATCGAGAGCTTCTACCATTGTCCGTATCAGTATTTCTTCCAATTTTGCCTTGGACTTTATGTGCCCGAGAAAAACGAATTTTCCCATCGCAACGTCGGGAACTTTGCGCACTACTGCTTCGAACAGCTTCTGCGTCACTATGGAAAGGACGCATTTCTTCAGCTCTCTCCTGCAAAGCTTCAGGATGAACTCCAACGCCTGAGCAATGAGTTCACAGCAAGGTACATCTCCGAAGCCGTGCAGCGTGATGGCCGCTTCCGCCTGAATTACCGTATGTCCGGAAGAAGTCTGCTTGATATTCTTCTGCATATGCAGCGAGAAATGCAGAATGGACAGTTCACACCCATCGGATTTGAAGTAAAGATCTCCCCCAGAGATGAAGAAGGCACACTCCCATGTCTCTCACTGCGGGATGGCGCCATTCTCTGCAAGGGTAAGATCGACCGTGTAGATCTTTGCAACACACCGGAGGGCACGCTGCTGCGGGTCATCGATTACAAGACAGGAGCAAAGGATTTTGCACCCGAAAAGCTTCTGCATGGCCTTGACATGCAGATGCTCATTTATCTGTTCGCTCTGAGCCGGAACAAATCCTATGCCGATGCCAGCCCCAGCGGCGTGCTCTATCTGCCGAGCGGTCAGATGCGTTCCGGCAACTATGTCGACCGTGACAAAGCGAAAAAAGACGGCGAAGCCATCCTCAATGAATTCTATTGCATGAAGGGACTCGTAGTGGATTCTGCCGCACCCCACATGGAGCCCGAGATCGGTTCGGGCTGTGTGCCTGTGCTCAGTTCCAATACAAACAGCACATTGTTCTCTGTAACAGAGGAACAGATGGAACTGATTGAATCCCATGTATGCCAGAAGATCACTGATATGGCTGATAAACTGCATCAGGGAGACATTTCCCCCGGTTCGACACCGGACACGCCCTGTGATTTCTGCAGCTGCAAGGCTCTGTGTCCGCCGGATCATAGAGTCTGCAACATCAAAATGGATAAAGCTGCACGAGCAAAGGCCATTAAAACAATTCTGCATATCGATGACGGAAAGGAGGAAGAAGCATGACGCAATGGACACCGCAGCAGCAGGCTGCAATTGAAGACAGAGGCCGGAGCGTAATTGTCTCTGCAGCTGCCGGGAGCGGCAAGACGGCTGTTCTGGTTGAACGTCTGCTCCGGATTCTTTCGGATACGGAACACCGGACACCAGCCGAGAGCATGATTGTTGTGACCTTCACAAATGATGCTGCCGCACAGATGAAACAGCGTTTGCAGCGTGCTCTTACACAAAAGCTCACTGAGCTCGACGGCACACCGGATGCCGAGGATGCCGCTCTGTGGCTGATGCATCAGCAATCGGCTCTCGGCAGTGCGAAGATCTCTACGATCAATGCATTCTGCTTTGACCTCATCCGTGAAAACGCCGAACAATGCAGCATTTCTCCGCAGTTTGGCATTGTAGAACCGGCCGGCGAGTCCGTCTATGTACGAAAAGCCATGCAGATCGTTATGGACCGCTGGAACAAGCAGCATCCCGATGAGATGGAAATGCTCTACAATTGCCTCTGCACAAGAAACGATGCGGAACTTGAAGACATCGTCCTGCGCCTTGCAGGCTTTCTCAAATCAATCGCTTTTCCCGGGAAATGGATTCAGGATGCCTGTCAGGAAGCCGCTGATCCGGTCATGCTTCTTACACGCATGCGTGAACGCAGCATTCAGGAGATCGGAGAAGTGCTCACACTTGTCCATGCTGCCCGCCCTTATGCCGAACAGGCGGCAGGATCACTGAAAGAGAACAAGTTCCTTGCGCTTCTTGAAGAGGATCTGATGAATATTCAGGATCACTTGAAAGCCATTTCCACTGTCGGCGATCCTGAGCTCATTGCCAATCCCCTGCATCGGATGGCGCAGTTCACTGATTTCCCCCGCCAGAAAAAGAATACGGATGAGGAAGCCCGTCAGGTTTTCCAGCTGTTCCGGAATCTCTACAAGGATAAATACAAAGATGTTGTGGCCGGATGCCTTGCACCGCTAAGGTTCTACCATCAGGATCTCGCTTCACAGGCGAGCATTATCCCTCCCCTGCTTGCACTCACGCAGGATTACAGCACTGCTCTCTTTGAAGAAAAGAAAAAACACAATGTCCTGAGCTTTGATGACGGCGAGCGTCTTGCACTCTCGCTTCTCGGCGAGCTTCAGGAGGACGGCACGGTAAAACGCACACCTCTTGGCGATCGTCTTTCCGAAGAATTCAACATCATCATGGTGGATGAATATCAGGATTCAAACAACAAACAGGACTGCCTCTTCAAACTGCTCTCCCGCGGCAGCGGAATCAGTGAAAAGACAGGCCGTCTCTGCTATGGTTCGAATGCTTTTCTCGTAGGTGACATCAAGCAGTCCATCTACAGCTTCCGTCTTGCCAATCCCCAGAATTTCATGAATGCCCTCGAGGAAAGTGTCCTCTATACCGAATGTCCCGAGGGCGGCTTTGCCCGCATTTATCTCAATCAGAACTTCCGCAGCTCTGTGGGCGTCATTGATTTTGTCAACGTTCTCTTCCGTGTGCTTATGACGGAAACCTGCGGTGAAGTAAACTACGACGAAAACGAATACCTGAACTTCGGTGCAAAGCATTATACCGATTGTCCGGACACGAAAACTACCCTCCTGTTCCCGCACACACAGGAAGAAGAGGAAAATATCCCGGAGGATCCGCAGGGTGCATGTATTGCCTCTGTGATCACCGATATGCTTGCCAGAAAGGTTCCCGTCACGCTGCGTGACGGTTCGTCAAGACCCTGTCAGCCCGGTGATTTCTGCATACTGCTTCGTTCCGTCAAGAATGACGGTGCCGGTGTACAGGCGGCACTTGAAGCGCTGCACATCCCTGTCATGGGCGATGATGAAAGTGCATTTCTCCAGCTGCCTGAAATTGAGCTGATCCGCAGTCTTCTGCAAATCATCGATAATCCCCTGACGGACATGGCCATGGCAGCTGTGCTCCTCTCCCCCATCTGCGGCATGACGCCGGATGATCTCTGTATTCTCAAAGCGGAAACGCATTCACGCAGAATTTATCTCCAGCTTCAGAAACTCATGCGAATGGAAGACCTGCCGGAAGACTGTACCGCACTGCGGGAAAAGACTTCCGCATTCCTCAGCATGTACGAATCTCTTCGGGCTGAAGCGGATACCTGTGCACTCGAAGATCTGATTCTCCTGATCTATGACCGTACCGATCTGCTTTCGCTTCAGGCCCTGTATCACGATGCTGACAAACGCCGCAGCCACCTAATGGATTTCCATGGTTACGCCCGAAGCTATCGTGAACATGCCGATCTCAATCATACCGACGGCCTCACAGGCTGGCTCCGCTATCTGGATCATGTGGAAGAATCCGGAAAGGATCTTGATGCAGGGCCTCTCCCCCCTGTTCAGCTCGATGCCGTTGCCATCAAAACCATTCACAAATCAAAAGGGCTCGAATATCCCTTTGTCTTCCTCTGCCATACAGAACGTGAATTTTTCAAAAAACAGGGACAGGCACCTGTGCTGCCCGACGATTCCGGTCTCCTCGGCCTGAAGCTGTATGACCGTGATTCCTGTCAGAAATCCTCAACCGCAGCACACCGGATCGTCCTTGCCGATCTTCAGCGCAAACAACGGAGCGAGGAGCTTCGGCTTCTCTATGTTGCCCTGACCCGTGCACAGCAGCAGCTCTTTCTTGTAATGGATCCGGAGCACTGCCGGAAATACTGTCTTGGCAACAAGCCCAAAGAGGGTGAATACAAGATGAAGCATCTGCTTGAATCCGCACCTTCTGCTGTTTCTCTGCTTGCACCCGATGCAGACTGCATGGGTGACTGGCTTGTGCAGTATCTGCTTGCGACCAATCAAGGTGACTTGCTGCTTGCTGCAATCGATGATCAACAGAACGGAAAATCCAGATATGCAGATTTCATCGTACATGAAACCAAAACAAAAGATGCGGCTCTCCAGACGGAACGCATCGCCCTCGTTGCTGAACCGGATACCGATGCTCTTTCCATAATGGACAGTCAGCTCGGGTTTGTTTACACTTCCGATCAGATCGGTCTCCCTGCAAAACACAGCGTAACGGGGCTTGCCCATCCCGACAGCATTGCAAGTGATCGTATGCATGATCCGCACTTCCTGACAGAGGCAGCAGATGGCAAGCCCAAGAAGCTCCGTGGTGCCGCAAGAGGTACGGCCGTGCACAAAATCATGCAGTATCTTGATTTTGAAAAGGCTGCCGATTCACCGCAAACAGCTCTGCAGATGCTTGTTGAAGAAGGCCGCCTGACACCGACGGAGGCGACTGCCATCGATAATGAAGCACTCGCAGCCTTCTTTGCTTCTCCCCTCTGCAAACGCATTGCAAGGGCGGATATCATTCATAAAGAAAAACAATTTTTTGTCAAGATCGGTGCACTCGGCTTCCCCGAGGATTCCGATCTGTATAAAGCCTATGCCGGTACGGACGGCATCCTTATCGGTACAATGGACTTGCTGTTCCATGACGATGACGGCTGGGCCCTGGTTGACTATAAATCCGATTACGCTAAAGATCCGGAGCCACTTCTGCGGGAGTACAGTCTTCAGCTGGGACTGTACTGCAAAGCTGCCGAGTGCATTTTCGGTGAGCCTGTCCGCAAGGCATATCTCTATGCTTTTTCCCTGCAACAGGCACTTGAGATTGATCCGGACAGAATACACTATACCATGATGGAGGCAACTAATGAAAATGAACGAAAAAATTGACGCACTGATTCAGAATGACCTCGAAAAGGGTTGCTTTGTCGGTGCCAATGCAGCGGTATTTCAGAACGGCCGATGCCTGTACAGCGGGAGCTTTGGTCTCGCTGACCGTGAAAAGAATATCCCCATGCAGCAGGATACGATCTTCCGTATCTACTCGATGACAAAACCCGTGACCTCTGCTGCCATAATGCAGCTGGCTGAGCGTGGACTGATCCGCACGGATCAGCCTGTTTCCGATTTCTTCCCCACATTCGCAAATCCTCAGGTGTATGATGCCGACGGAACACTCCGTCCTGCTGCCAGAGAAATCACCATCCAGCATCTTCTCAACATGCAGTCCGGTCTGACCTACCCCGGTCCGAATACCCCGATACAGAAGGATACTGCATCCTTCTTCGGAAAACTTGATTATTTGAGAATGCATGGTGATGCCTTGACCACAAAGCAATTTTGTGAAGAAATCGGTAAAATCCCGCTGATGTTCGATCCCGGCACGGACTGGGAATACGGTGTTTCTGCCGATATTCTCGGCGGTATTGTTGAAACTGTGACCGGTATGCCCTATAGAGAATATCTCAAGGAAAACATCTTCCTGCCCCTTGGCATGCATGATACGGATTTCTATGTACCTGTGGAGAAGCAGCATCGTTTTGCTGCAGCCTATGAACCAATCGACGGCCGGCTCGTACGCGATGAAAAGACGCATCTTGGTCTGAACGATTATCTCACACTCCCCGCTTTTATTTCCGGCGGTGCGGGTCTTTGCTCTACAATTGCAGATTACTGCCGCTTTGCGGAAGCCCTTGCGGGCGGCGGCATCACTTCTGATGGTGTTCGCATTCTGTCTTCTGCATCCATTGAAACAATGCGCACACCCCATGTGTCTGCCGCAATGCTGATTCCCAAATACTGGGATTCTCTGCAGGGCTATGCCTATGGAAATCTTGTCCGTGTTCTTGTGGATCCCGATGCGTTCCATACCATCGCCACTCCCGGCGAATTCGGATGGGACGGCTGGACAGGAACCTATTTCTGTGCAGATCCCAAGGAAAATCTCACCATTTTCTTCTGGATTCAGGTTGCCTGCGCCGGAACCAGCCCCACAGCACGCAATATGCGTAATCTTGTTTATGAATCGCTGAAATAACAAAAATGCCTTGGAGTCCATCCAAGGCATTTATTTATGATTCGGTCACCTGTTTTCCGGAGATATGATCAGGAATCAGGCGAAGCAGGAGCGTCTCATGTGCAAATGCTTCGATTTCCCTCCTGATATAGTTCTCATCCTGCGTGAATTTCCGGCTGAGGTGCGCAGAGATTTCCTCAATCCGTGCACGATCATCGATCACTTCCATCCGCCCGAATACAATCACGCTTCGAATATGCAGTGCCCACGCACCTTCCGCACACCATCCTTCATCGAAGGTACAGAAAGAAACACGGTCATCGGCCCGGATGGCATCCATCCTATGGCTGTTCTGCCGTCCGCAGTGAAAATACAGGCACCCGTCCTCGGGGTGGTAATAGTGATTCATCGGCATGCCATAAGGGTAGCCCTCCGTTCCATGCACGGACAAGACACCGCGTTTTTCCGCTTGCAGAATAGCAATACATTCCTCTTGCGATATCTGCTTCTGTTTGCGTTCAAGTTCTCTGAACATGATTCTTCCTTTCATGAAGGAATGCAGCCCGAATATTCGAACTGCATCCCGGATGGAGCTTAACGGCGTTTCAGAAGCGAACGCTTCATCATACCAAGGTCAAAGGCATTGAGTTTATTATCCTCGCAGACATCGCCGGCTGCATAGTCATTCAGCGTACCGGCACCGATAAGGAACCTCTGCATCATCACAATGTCAAGAAGTGTGAAATCGCCATCGGCATTGACATCACCATAAACCGAAAGAACGGGTTCCGATTCACTCGGTACTGTTTCCGATGTCAAAGGCTCCGTGGTCGTTTCAGCTGTGGTCGGCTCTGTCGTCGGTTCTGTGGTGGGTTCTGTCGTCGGTTCTGTCGTCGCCTCCGTTGTCGGCTCCTCAACAAATTCTGTCACAAATACAGTGTACTGCACACAGCCTGCAGACTGACCATTCACACCAAGAGTGATTGTCTCACCGGCATCAGCGGACTTCTTATACAGTGCATACTGAACACTGTCGCTGTTTTCAATAGTCATGCCAACAGCTTCCCAGTCTCCCATCCAACCGGGGAGCGAAGTAACACGAACATCCATCGCAATGTAAAGATCGACTTCATCGGACACTGTGAAAACTGCAAGATCTTCAGTTGTGTACTTCGAATCACAGGCTGTACGGATGTACTCGGCACCGATCAGAGCTTCTGGCAGTGAAGGATAAGTCACTTCACGATCCCCATAAACGGCATCGCCGTTCTGTATGCTTTCATCGATCGACCACTTTGTACCATAGACCATATCCTGAAGTGTCAGCTCCTGAATCAGCTTGCCGGTCAGGACTGTCGGCTCGATGGGTGTGATGCCTGCCTTGACCAGATTCTTCGGCCAGGTGCCATACCATGCATAGCCCGTTCTGCGTTCTGCACCGATGTGATCCCAGTTGGAGGCTGCATTGCTCTGACGATCGACAAACATGGGCGTTGTGCCATCGCTCAGATAATAGAAGCGTGCCCAAAGAGGATCTGCATCCGGATCGGAGACGACACGTCTGTCGGATTCTCCGTCGGCATTGGTGTAATCTTCAAGCGCAATGCCGTTGAGCTGGCAAGAAGTCATCCACTCGACCGCAGCATTGATGCGCTGCAGGATCTCTACACTCGGATTCTCGATGGTTTTGAGATAATTCACTATGTTCACGCTCTCTGATGTGCAGACGGAAGCAAGCTCATAGGCACGGCCGGAGGTCGGCTCGAGTGTGGACTCATCATGCTGCTGACACCAGCCGGTGTACTTTCCGTTGATAATGATCTGAGTGTCAAGCAGGCACTGGATGCCCTTGTTCACTGCCCGATCCGCAGCGGATGC
This sequence comes from Oscillospiraceae bacterium, assembly GCA_017415945.1. The sequence goes on along the minus strand of JAFQDR010000076.1, from coordinate 27,706 downwards.
ATAAGTACTGCTGACAAACGAGAAATCACCTTCCTGATCACGGACATCCGTCAGAAGCTGGATGACGTGGATCATCGCATTGTCATTGTAAGTAATGTGGGCATGATAGGTTCCTGCATCGTTGAACACCTGCGGCCAGCCGCCATTGTCATACTGACCATTCAGGAGCAGATCAATACCCTTGAGACAGCCGGTCATGTACTTCTCCTGTCCCGTCTGCTGATAGGCTCGTGCGAGCACACGGATCTGTGATGTGGTTGCATCGTTGTCGATTGTGGACTTCGCCCAGGAACCTGTCTGGGATGTGTCATCCATTGCCTTGCGCCAGCCTCCGTCGCTGAGCTGGTACTGCAGAATGGTGTCTGCAAGAGCTGTACCTTCGGAGCTGCCGAACCACGATGCGTCATTCTTCAGGATGCTGCTCCAGCTGTAGTCAGCTGCGGTTACATCCATGGAAGTCTGCGGAAGCGCCTGTGCAAGTGAGACCAGCATCGCTGCACACATGGCAAGGGATGCTGCTTTTCTGAACTTCATTTTCATAATATACCTCCATCAATTCAATAGATAAGTTAAGTATATCACATATATCACAGAAAATCAATACTTTGCACAAAAAAACATCCGCCTCCCATCTGGGAAGCGGATGTTCCTGAATTATTCAGCTTTTGTCTTCCATTCCACAAAACCGTAGCTTTCGAGAATCTGAAAGAATTTGGCAAGTCGTTCATAGGTGGGCTGTGCCTTTTCACCAAAGTGCGCCTCCATCGGAGCGCCCATCTCCATGATCGTTGTTTTCCCATCGATCATCGGCCAGACAAAGCTGCCGATCTCATCAAGATGAATGTGAGAAACCTTTGGTTTTTTCAGAAGCTTCTGCGCCATGCGATTGACGACACCCTTGTTTTCAATATCAAGTGTCACAAGTCCCGCTTCATCCACCGTCCAGGGAATCCCTTCCGGATGAATGGGGCAGCGCTCAAGATAGTTTTCCTCAGGCTGTTTTCTCTTCATAATTGCTCCTTACTTCTTTTCTATCTGCACGGATTCCTGATTGCGCTTCTTCCAGATGGAGAACTTCAGGAGTGTCATGACGATCACTGCAAAGAGAACCACGCTGCCGATATTGGATACAATCTCAGGGAGACCCAGCATACCGGAAATGTCGATCATCTTGTCCACGCCGAATACGGCGAGCAGTGCCAGCAGTACGCCGACCAGACCTTCACCGGCGATCATACCGGAACAGAACAGGATACCGTCGTTGATAATAGCCTTCTTCTTCTCCTCGTCGCCCTTCATCTTCATCTTATCGAAGATCAGACGAACGATACCGCCGACCATGATGCAGGCATTAAGCTGTACGGGCAGATATACGCCAATGGCAAAGGGCAGAACCGGAATGCCGATCACTTCAACAAGAATGGCAATGAATGCACCAACGAACACGAGATTCCAAGGAAGCTCTGCACTCATAACGCCCTCGATGATCATCTTCATCAGGGTTGCCTGGGGTGCACCCAGTTCCTCAGAACCGAAGCCCCATGCGCTGTCGAGCAGATACAGAGTACCACCAATTGCAAGAGAGGATGCAACAACGCCGATCACTTCACCGACCTGCTGCTTCCAGGGTGTTGCGCCCAGCAGATAACCTGTCTTAAGATCCTGAGAAGTATCACCGGAAATGGCAGCAACAATACAGATAATGGAACCAATGGCAATGGCTGCTGCATAGCCGGCAGCACCGGACATGCCGGTCATCTTCAAGATAATGGTAGAAATCAGAAGAGTGGCAATGGCCATACCGGAAACAGGGTTGTTACTGCTGCCGACAAGACCAACCATTCTGGAAGATACGGTTGCAAAGAAGAACCCGAACACAACAATAATGACAGCACCAAGCAGATTCACAGGAATGGCAGGAATCAGCCAGATGAGAAGTGTGAGCACAGCAATCGCACCGAGTACGATCTTCATATTCAGATCCTTTGTGGTTCTGTCATTTGTGCCGACATCGGACTTCTTGCCCATACCCTTCATTGCATCAGCAAAAGTACGGATGATCAGAGGCAGGGACTTGATCAGGCTGATGATACCGCCGGCTGCCAGTGCACCTGCACCGATGTAACGGATGTAAGAGCTCCAGATGCCGCTGGCTCCGTCAGCTGCAAAAATTTCACCGATTGTGTCAGTACCGGGATAAATCACAGCATCCTGACCAAACATTACGATCAGCGGAATGATGACCAGCCAACTGAGTACGCCGCCGGCAAACATGTAAGAGGAAATACGGAAACCGCAGATATAGCCAACGCTCATAACAGCAGGATAGATCTGTGTACCGATTTCACCTGCAAAGCCCTTGACTCTCAAAGAAACCTCACCGGGGACCGCCTTCAGGCCATCAATAATGAACTTGAAGAGAGCAGCAAAACCCATACCGGCAAATACAGTAGAAGCATTGGCACCGCCCTTTTCACCGGCAAGCAGAACCTCTGCACAGGCTGTTCCCTCGGGATACGGGAGCACGCCATGCTCCTTGACAATCAGAGCATTACGCAGGGGTACCATGAAGAATACACCGAGCATACCGCCGATCAGCGCGATCAGGGTAATCTCAATGACGCTAGGCTTTTCCATCACGTCCTCGCCTGCCCACAGGAACAGTGCAGGGATGGTGAAAATCGCACCGGCTGCCACAGACTCACCGGCGGAACCGATTGTCTGTACGATATTGCTCTCGAGAATGGAATTCTTTCGCATGATCACACGAATCACACCCATAGCAATTACCGCTGCCGGAATGGATGCGGAAACGGTCATGCCGACTCTCAAACCGAGATAGGCATTGGCTGCACCAAACAGTACAGCAAGCAGTACGCCCATGACAATGGACGCAACCGTAAATTCAGGCGTAATCTTTGACGCCGGAATATACGGTTTAAATTCTGTTTTCTTTTCCATTGAAACCTCCGTCTTTTTACGCATCGCAGATGCCCTGTACAACAGAATGGACACAATATCTTGTGTCCACATAACATGATCCAATTGTCATCAGACGTCGCGCAAAATTATAATGATACAACAATTATAACATAATTCGACAAGAAAAGCAAGCGTTTTTTCACATATTTACCATAAAAACAGCAAGAAATATTCACCAAAAATATAAGCTTTTCTTTGTGCGGTATGACATGAAAACAGCCCTGCTTGCAGGGCTGTTACATCTTTATCTGGATTGCTTCAGAATTTCCTTGAGATATTCCCAAGTACGCTGTGCGGATGCAATGTTCAGGCGCTCATTCGGAGTGTGGATGTTCTCGATATCAGGGCCGAAAGACACGGCATCAGCATCGGCAATTTTCTTCGAGAAAATGCCGCATTCAAGCCCCGCATGGATGCCTGCCACAACCGGTTCCTTACCATACTGCGTACGGAACACTCTGACCATAAGTTCACGCAGAGGAGAATCCTTGCGGTATTCCCATGCAGGGTACTCTGCGGAGAGGGTCATGCCATCAAAATCGATCTCATCGCCGATGGATTCGCAGAAGCTGCGGACGGTTTCCACCACGGCATCCTTGCCGCTGTCGGAATTGCTGCGGATGAGAAAATCACAGCTCAGATTCATGCCGTTCACCTCCAGAACGCCCATATTCAGGGAGGTTTCCACCATGCCCTCGATGCTCTCGCTCATGCTCTGCACGCCGGTCGGGAGGAACCGCAGGAAATCATAGATATACTCAAAAAAGATTGTATTTTCTTGGAATTTCACATTTTTATCCGCACAGATTTCCTTAACGGAGAACAACAAATCGGGTTCAACATCACCCCCAAGATGCTTTTCATTGCAGAAGCGGACAACCTGTTCGAGATGGTCGAGAATGTCCTCGTCACAGCCGAACACGATGGAAGCAGTCTGCGGAATGACATTGTGCTTGCCGCCGCCGGTAATCGTGCCGAAATAGCAGGGCTTGCTGATACGGCCAAGCGGTTCGCTGAGCATTTTAAATGCATTCAGTCTGCCCTTTCCGATGTCCACACCGGAATGGCCGCCGCGCAGACCGCTGACGGTGATTTCGTAGGTATAGGCAGGGGCAGTATACCGATTTGTCAGTTCAAATTCACAGTGAGCAGTGATGCCGCCAGCACAGCTTACGGTGAGGATGCCTTCCTCTTCGGAGTCGATGTTCAGGATCTTTTTACCTTTAACATAGCCAGCTTCAAAGAGTTCTGCACCGAACATGCCGGTTTCCTCATCACGGGTAATGACGCATTCCAGCGGCGGATGCGGAATATCATCGGAATCGAGCAGCGCAAACATGTAGGCAAGTGCAATACCGTCGTCACCACCGAGGGTGGTACCCTCCGCCCAGAGCCATTCGCCGTCCGTGCACAGGTCGAGGCCTTCTGTTTCCATATTTTTTTTGCAGTCGGCAGTCTTTTCGCATACCATATCCATATGCCCCTGAATGATGACCGGTTCGCTGTTCTCATAGCCTTCTGTACCGGGTGCAAAAATGATGACATTGTCACCGGCATCCTTCACGGCCTTCAGACCTCGCTTGTCAGCAAAATCAAGGCAGTACTGCGCAATCTGTGCAGTATTGCCCGATCCATGCGGGATCTTGGAAATCTCATTGAAAAAACGGTAAACCTTTTCAGGCTGAAGTTCGTTGATCGTCTGCATAATATCCTCCTATATGATGCGTTTTTATTATTATACCACATTGTTTTCATATTTGCAATGGGAAATCTGTCAGCCATGCAAAAAATGCCCCGGTTCAGACCAGTGGATGGCCTTTCGAACCGGGGGGAATATAGGGAAGGAGAAGTATCAGCATTCTTTGCAGCACTCATGTGCTGTATACATCGCAGCTGCCGGATGCAGCTTTCTGTGCAGGAGATAATAGAAAGCAATCATATTCAGAAGCAATGCGCCAATCCACGCTACGACCTCTGCGTAAGCGGTCGCACGGAATCCCATCTGATCAATGTACATCATAATCACAGCAATACGCAGTACCATCTCAAGGATACCGGAACACATGGGAATGAACGGTTTGCCCATCCCCTGTACACCGCTGCGATATACAAAAAGGAAATCTACACCAAACAGGAACACGCCGCAGATCGGAAGAAATTCCGAAGCAATGGCAATCTGCTCTTCACCGCTGAGCATCAGACCGGAAAGCCACTGCGGGAAAAGAACCATTACAGAGCCAAGGAGTACATAGGAAATCCCCGCAATTGCCATACAGCTGACCAGGCCCTTGCGGATGCGGTCATAGCGTCCGGCACCGTAATTCTGACCTGTAAAGGCAGACATGGTATATCCCGCTGTACAAGCAGGCTGCATAAAGAGATGGATATAGCGGCTGCATGCGGAATAGGCAGAGGTATAGGCAACGCCCAGGCCGTTTACAAAATACTGTACAACCATACAGCCAACAGCTGTAATGGAATTCATACAGGCCATGGGAATTCCATTCTTCAGAAGTGCCAAGATTTCACTAAATTGGTTTCTGAAATCCTCTGCCGAGAGATGCAGCATCTCAATCCTCCGCAGCTTCAGCCAGCAGATCAGCGCAGAGATCAGCTGGGCTGCTACTGTTGCGGCAGCGGCGCCCTCTACACCACTGCCCAGCAGGAAAATAAACACATAGTCAAGTACGATATTCAGAACTGACGAAACGATAATCGCAAATAATGGCGTCTTGCTGTCACCCAGTGCACGCAGAATGCTGGATGTCAGATTATAAGCAATGGTTGCCGCAAGACCGCCGAAAATTACATAACCATAAATCAGGCTGTCCTTCAGAATCACAGGTGATGTCTGCAGCAGAATCAGGACAGGCCGCAGGAACACAACGCTCAGAACTGTCAGAATGATGCCGATAACTACGGACAATGTAATGGAGCCGGCCATTGCTCTGCGCAGACCTGCGTAATCCTTCGCACCGAACCTCTGGCCAATGTTAACGGAAAAGCCATTGCAGAGTCCAAGTGAAAAACCGATGATCAGAAATGTCAGTGATCCCATATTACCCACTGCTCCGAGTGCATCATCGCCCAGACCCTTACCGACGATGGCGGTATCTGCCACATTATATACCTGCTGAAGCATATTTGTCATCAGCATCGGAAAGAAAAAAGAAAGAATTCTACCGGATGTTCTCCCTTCCGTCATATCATATGTCTGTGCCATGATATCACCTCCATTGATTGTATTATACCAGTTCATGGCTTTCAATGATATCATATTTCTTGTTTTTTTATTATGGTTTTGAGGCCCTTGATTCAATTAGCCAATGAAGCAAACATGTGAATGACAAGCCTAACTTACAATTCGGGCTCAAGGTATTCTACAGCATGAATCTCCATACATATTTGTATTATTCACATCATACAATGTGAAGTGAAATTTCGAGGTCAATTTCTTTTAATTCCATACAAATTTTGTCCTGCGCATCTCCTTCTCCCTCCTTCCTTGTGTCTGTATTGTGGAAATTCATAAAAAATATGATGAAAATGAAAGAAAACGGTCGGATTGACCATTGACATTTGCTGGCATTTTGACTATAATGATAGGGTGGAATCTTTGCAGATTCCATAAAAATCAAAATACAGATATGCCATTGCACTTCGTTTTCCAAGGGGGAATTATGATTATGGCATCCAAAAAGAAATTTCATAAAAAACTGACCGCAGCCGCTGTGCTGCTTTTACTTGCAAATCTCCTGCTCTTTCTGACGATCTGGCTGCTCCAGAAGTACGATCAGATCTATTTTGAACAGCTGCTCTATCAACTCAAGGCGCCTTCCGGCGATGTGGAAGGTTCGCTTCTTTCCAGCGCTTATATCAGAGTAGGCCTCTTCGGTTTTGCAGCGACCTTTATTGAAATCATGGCGTGGCTTGTCCTGTCAGGAAAAGTCCGCAAAAAGCTGCCTGAAAACAAAAAATATCGCCGCTACTGCGCAACTGACCTCTGTCGGTTCTTCCGCAAGCGTGCACTGCCCCTTTCCATGGCGGCATTTCTTTTCGGTCTCTGTGTCTTTGTGCAGCGGTTCGATGTCATTGCCTATGTTGACATTCATTCCGATGAATCCGATTTCATCGAGTCCCATTACACAGACCCCGCAGATGCACAGCTGACATTTCCCGATGAAAAGCGGAATCTGATCTACATATTCCTCGAATCTATGGAGAATACCTTTGCAGATCCTTCTGCCGGGGAACCGATCACAGCCAACTATATTCCTGAGCTGACAATGCTTGCTGATGAGCACACCAGTTTCTCCCATACTGATGGAATCGGCGGTGCCTTCTCCCACACAGGCACAACCTGGACGGCGGCCTCCATGGTTTCGCAGACCTGCGGTGTACATGTAAAGGTGCCGGTCGGGTCGGACAGCTTCGGCGGTGAAGACGTTTTCATGCCCGGTGTGGTATCGATCGGTGAGATCCTTGAGGATCAAGGCTATCGTCAGACGCTTCTGCTCGGTTCCGATGCCGAATTCCATGGCAGAGAGTCCTATTTTGTACAGCACGGCAACTACCATATCATCGACAGTCATTCTCTCAAAGCAGAAGGAAGACTGCCCGAAGACTATGAGGAATGGTGGGGCTATGAAGATGAAAAACTCTTTTCCTTTGCAAAAGAAGAGCTCCTGAAACTGGCTGAGGAAGACGGCCCGTTCAACTTCACAATGCTCACAGCTGACACCCACTTCCCTGACGGCTATGTCTGCCGTCTGTGCGGTGACACCTATGAGGAACAGTATCCCAATGTCCTTGCATGCTCTTCACGTCAGATCATGGCATTTATCGAGTGGATTCAGGCGCAGGATTTCTATGAGAATACGACCATCATCCTGAGTGGTGACCATTTGACAATGGATCCGGAATTCCTGAAGGATCTGAATGAAGACTATGTCCGCACTACCTACAACTGCATCATCAACGCACCCATTGAACCAGTACAGGAAAAGCAGCGTCAATTTGCTGCGTTTGACATGTTCCCGACTACGCTTGCCGCTCTGGGCGTGGAGATTGAAGGAGATCGTCTCGGACTTGGCACAAATCTTTATTCTGATCAGCCGACACTGACAGAACAGTACGGTTTTGAGATGACCGATCTTGAACTTCAGAAGAAATCTGCATTCTACAATGACATACTTCTTCAGATGCATACGGAAGAATCAAGTGAATAAGATAGAGCTCACCTTTGCGTGAGCTTTTTTCTGTTAGCGAAATTTTCTGAATCGAAGCCATTTATATTGCAATTTCGGCACTCATATGGTATAATCAGTACAGACATCATTTTTGGAGGTGCTCTATGCTGATCGGAGTGGATTATTACCCGGAACACTGGGATGAATCATTATGGGAAGATGATATGAACCGAATGGCGGAATGCGGCGTTAAAGTCGTGAGACTGGCTGAATTTGCCTGGTCGGTGCTTGAACCGCAGATGGATGTATTCAATTTTGAATGGCTCGACCGTGCAATCGGCATGCTGGCAGCACGCAATATGAAGATCGTCCTCGGAACGCCCACAAACTGTCCGCCGCTCTGGCTGTATGAAGCCTTTCCGGAGGCAATTCAGACGGATGCATCCGGAAAGCGGATCGCACTTGGTGTGCGCGGGCATCGTTGTCTGCGTTCCCCCAGACTGCGTGAACGCATTGAAATCATTCTGACACAGATGCTCTCCCGTTATGCAGGCCACCCTTCTGTCATTGCATGGCAGATCGACAATGAACTGGAAGCGAATTTCTGCCGCTGTGAATACTGCAGCAGCGCATTCCTGCTGTATCTTCAGCATAAATATGGTACAATCGAATCGATCAACAAAGCATACGGCAATGCTGTCTGGAGCGGCAGCTATGCTGACTGGTCACAGGTGAAACCGCCCATGGGATCGTATCCGGAAGGCTGGTACAACCCTTCACTCATGCTCGACTACCATCGTTTTGCAATGGAGGATACCGGCGAATTCATCCGCTTTCAGAAAGAAATCATCCGCAGATTTGCACCCGACATCCCCATTACGACCAACACATGGTTCTGTGAAAAACCCGTGCATTTCCATAAAATATTCAAAGAGCTTGACTTTGTCTCATATGATAATTATCCGCCTGTCCGCATGCCGCACGATGGGGAAACACTCTACTCACATGCCTTTCATCTCGACTTCATGCGGGGCCTCAAGCAGCAGAATTTCTGGATTATGGAACAGCTCAGCGGTGGAATGGGCAGCTGGGCACCTATGAGCCCCACGCCCCTCCCCGGCATGATCGAGGGCTATGCACTGCAGGCTTTTGCACATGGTGCGGACACCGTTGTACATTTCCGCTGGCGCACAGCACCGATCGGAGCCGAAATGTTCTGGCACGGTATCCTCGATCACAGCAATCGTCCCGGTCGGCGGTATGAGGAATTCTGCTCACTCTGCAAGGAAGCTGAAAAACTGATGGATGCCGCAGGAAGTCGATTTATTGCACATGCTGCGATTCTCTACGATGCATGCACTGATGCCGCACTCCGGATTCAGCCGCAGTCCGACGGTTTCCACTACTATCATCAGCTCAAGCTCTGGCACGATGCCTGTACGCATCTGGGGCTTGGCGTTGATCTGCTCGGCACAGATGCACTGCTTACGGATTATCCTCTCGTTATCGTGCCGGCCATGTTCGTCATGACAGAGGAGATGGCGGCAAAACTCGATGCCTATGTCAGAAACGGCGGCACACTCGTTCTCACCTGCCGCTCTGCCGTCAAGGATGAACAGAATCATTGTCCCATGGACGATCTCCCCTGCCTGCTTCATGATCTTGCCGGTGTCCGTGTGGACGAATACAACGCCCTCGGTTGGGCCAGCGGTATGGTCACAATGGACGGTGTGAACTTCGAAATCACACAGTGGTGCGATATCCTCGCACCGGAGGGAGCTGAAGCAGCGGCTGTTTATGCCTCGGATTTCTACGCAGGAAGGCCATGCGTGACGGTACATCATGCACAAGGCGGCACAGTCTGGTACTGTGGTACAGTCGGGAAACGTGCATTCACACAGGCACTGCTGAAAAAAATCGCACAGCACGCCGGACTCCCTTGCATCGAAGGTCTGCCCGATGGGGTTGAGATCACCTACAGGCAGTCCGATACGACACTGTTCCGGTTCGTTTTCAACAATACAGACCGTGAACAGACGATTCAACCGGACAACCATCCGCTCACACTTCGGCCGTTTGCCATGCACATCGACCGGCTTCCTCTTAATGAAGATGTCTGAACAGAGAAAAAGCACCTGGATTGACCAGGTGCTTTTTATTCTGAAAAGCCGCATGCATGGCAGCAGGCAATCAGCTCCTTCGCCCTTGCAAGCTTTTCCGCTTGCGGACGCCGGAAATAATCACCATCTGTGAGCCAGTCATCAAGATATCGAACCGCCAGTTCCAGCGTAACAGTAAAGACAGCAAGCCGCAGCCACTCCCGTTCACGCTTGGATAGAAAATGCTCAGCAGCAGGCAGCCAACCTTCACAAAATGCGTCATAGCGAACCGGATCGAAAACCATACGGCCGCCCTGTCGGACAAAACCAAGCGAACGCACCGCATCGCCGAAATCATAGAGCGGACTGCCCGCCATGACTGTATCAAGATCAATTACCGCAACGGACTTGTGCGTTTTGGGATCAAACAGTACATTGCTGATCTTGGTATCCCCATGTACCGCACGGAGCGGCAGTGTTCCGTCTGCGAGGGCGTCGCAGATCACACATGCTTCACTTTTCATGGCGTTGATCTCATGCAGCAAGGAGGAGATCTCACTCGTCTTCGGGTATATTCCCGCTTCGGCATGCTTTGTCAGTCTTGCCAAATGGGCACGGGTATTGTGAAAATCCGGCCGGAGCGCTGTCAGCTTTGTGACGTCAAAATCCGCAAGACTATGCAGAAACTGGCCAAATGCCCTTCCCGTTTCAAAGGCCGCAGGGGAATCCGGACAGTGCTCAAATGCAACCCCTTCAAGATACGGATGCATACGCCACGCAAAGCCCTGTGCATCGCATACAAAGTAACGGCCGTCCCTTGCGGGCAGACTCACAGGGAAACCCATGGGAGCGTTATTTTTTGTCAGATGATCGGTAATGCACCGCAGATTTCGCATATGCGTGTCAGGATCGGGAAAAGCAGATTTGCTGAGCTTTTGCAGTACATATTGTTCGGTGTCACGATTTTTCCAGCGCAGGAGAAAGGTCTCATTCACACGGCCGGCGCCCAGCGGTGTACAGGAAACCGGAGTACCCTCGGACAGAAACTGTCCCGCAATCTGCAGGATCATGCGTCTGCTCCGCAGAGAGCATTCAGCAGTCCCCTGCAGCCCTCATAAATATCGGCGTAGGCTATGTCGAAACGATCGCTGTACCAAGGATCGGCAACATCATCCGTGCGGCCGGCATAAGTGAGGAGCTTGCGAACTTTTTTGTCCGGATCATAGCCAAAAATACGGGATATATTGCGAATATTATTCGAATCCATTGCAAGGAAGAGATCATATTTTTCGTAGTCGGATTTTTTAAGCTGCACAGCATGCTTGCCCTTGCAGGAAATGCCGTGCTTAGCCAACTCCTCACGAGCGGGCGGGTATACAGGGTTACCAACGCCGTTCCAGATCTCTTCTGTACTTGTCGCACTGGATGCAATGACAAACTGCTCTGCAAGCCCTGCTTCCTCTACCATTTTTTTGAATATAAACTCTGCCATGGGAGAGCGGCAGATGTTGCCGTGGCAGACGAACATGATTCTAATCATATTTTTAATCTCCTTTCAAACGGTTGCTTTTGACGTAATATTGGGATATTTGTGTTTCTGCAATTTCCTTGTGTTCACAATCTGCCACGACCTGACATGAATTTACAGGATAGTTTCCTGTAAAATTCCCTGTAAATTCTCCTGTAAAATCAGCCTGCTTACAGAGCAGATTTTTTGAGGTTTTCTACCTCGTGTTTGATGTTTTCAAACTCTGCGTGGGTATATGTATTCAAAGTCACACCGATGTCCGAATGTCCCATCAGGTATTGCAGATGCTTCGGATTCATGCCTGCGGATGCACAGTGAGAACAGTAGGTGTGTCTGCAAACATGGGGTGTGACCTTGAGCTTCTTCTTTTTGTGAATACTGTTGTACTTTTTACAGATGCGCTGGAAATACTTTTCCCAGTGCAAAGCCACCATGGGCATACCATTCTTGTCTTGATACAGAAAACCTACATACAGTTTTCCATTATGGTCAGTAATGGCTGGTTCATTACGAGAGTTCCTCCTCTTGCCAAGAATACGCCTGAAACAGTCGCATACCTCATCTTGCAAAGGAATCACCCTTGTACCAGCCTGTGTCTTTGGCGGTTCGATGATATATCTCATATCACTTGTCCTGTGAAGCTGACGGGTAACGGAAAGCGTCTTTTCTTCAAAATCGATATCACCTACTGTGAGACCACAGAACTCTGAAATACGCAAGCCAGTGTAAAACAGAATATAGATGGCATCATAGTATTTGCGAAAATGCTTGTCCGTTCTGATGAATTCAAGAAAATCAATCTTCTGCTTCTGTGTGATCGCTTCCCTTGGCTTGCTGTCATTGACAATGATGGTGGCAAGTTCAAAAGCAAAGGGATTCTTTCTAATCAACTCATCGTCTACAGCCATCTGAAAGGCCGGACGAAGAACACCTCTGATCGTGTGGATGGAACTGTAGCCTCTTCCATTTTTTTGTAGGGAAATGAGCCATCCCTTGGCATCGGACAATCTTACCTTGTCAATTCTCTTTGCTCCAAAGGGATCTTTCGAGAGCAGGTTGATCACGGTTCTGTAGCCTGACTTTGTGGATTCTCTGACTCCATGTTTTTGCAATGTGTATCTCTTCACCAGCTCACAGACAGTCAGATTTCCGCCATTGGGGATGATGCCATCCTCAATACAACGATGAATCTCACGTTCCTTTTCACGCAGGGAAAGACATCTGCGTTTGCCTTTCGGAAGCGTGTCAGTCGGTTCCAGCTTCCAGCTGTACAGAAATTTCGTAGCTCCGGTTGGATCCACATACTCATACTGATACAGACCATCCTTACGCTGGCACTCACCGTTTCTCAGGATACGTCCTCTTTTGTCTTTTCTTTTTTCACTCATAGCGATACTCCTTTCGTTGGAAAGAAGCCCCGCTGTAATACTATTATACCATAAATGGGGCTTCTTTTCAATCACTTTTTTACTTCGGTTCAGATGGATGTGCTGTTGTTGAGGAAGTCTTCAAACTTCTTGCGGTTGATCATGGTTCTTCCACCGTTCTGGATCACGAACTTGTAGTCCGAGTCCAGATATTCGTTGGCGATCCTGTGCATCTTGTTTTCACCGATATTGAAGTAAATTGATGCTTCCTTGACTGTCAGCAGATACTTCTCCCACAGGGGGATCTGGTATTTGTCAGCAGCACATGCACCCTGGGTTCCCATTACAATGGGGACATTTTTTGACGTCACTCCATAGGCCTCATTTGTAATCATCTGGTTCATAAGAACACCTCCATTAATAAATTTTGGGCCTGAAGATTTTCTCTGTTACAATTTACCAAACAGTACTTCTGGCTCATTGTAATAATATATAGCGGAATAATCCGACTTTATCTGAGATTTTCCTCGAGGCTAATCATGATGCATGAAATGCGTGATTAGCTAAATTTGTGGGGAATGCTTGAAAACGGTCTCCTGATATAGTATAATATACATAACAGGTTATTCGATAGCAAATGTCTCACCTATTGAGGCGATGGTTGCTTCAATTCCGGCAAGTGCAAGCATTTCGTTGATTCTTTCCAGCTGAAGCTGTGATCCAGTGATCTTCTTTTTGTAGTAGCTTGTATGAGCTGCCACTTTGATCAGATCCTTTGCGAGAAGATCACGGTCTTCTTTATGTTTCCTTGATGCTGAAAACCTTCCATAGGCTGTCCTGACGCCTGTCTTATATGCTGCAATATCATCATAGTTCAGAAACTGGCTGTCACTGATTATTTCAGGTAGTTCCAACATTCTGAGTATATAACGAAGATGTGCATGAGGTTCAGTATCCTGAATCAAGGTATCAACATGAGTTTTGAGCAGTGAAAACTTCTTGTAAGCATATATGTTCGCTCTTGGTCCGTCATATGAGTAATAGACATACGGTGTATAGCGTTCATAATGCATCATGCATGTTTCCGGAGAATCTATAACACGCTTGATGAAATCCATCTTCTCATAGCACTGTCTGGATACTTGTCTCAGTTCAGAAACAGTGTAATCAGGAATCATCACTACCAAAGTGCGTGGATGATTGCGCTTTACACGAACTCTTCCAAGAAATTGCATGAAAGAAACCGGATCAATTTCTTCAACAACAATAATACCGATGTCTTCGTCATTAATAGACACTCCATTCTCCAGTACCTTGGTGGCGAGGAGACAGTTGGAGGGAAAACTTTCGTTTAAAGCGATACTTGCCAATGTCTCTTGTTCCTCCTCTGAAGAGTATACAAACTGACTGTTCTTCAGCTTATCCTTCAGGAGGTTTCCACGGGTCTTGTTTCTTAAAAAAACAGCAGATTTAACCTTATTGTCAGCAGCCTCATTCAAGGTGTCTGCCAATTCATCGACATTTGCATAATTGTAGAACCTGAACTCCAGATGGTTCCAGTTACTCTCCATTAGGTAGAGGTGCTGGATACGAGCAGACCTGAAAACTGAAGAGCCGTAATTAGAAATATCACGCTGTTCAATGTTTACAATCTCAAGGGAGACCTCTTCCATTGTTGCACTGATGTAAATACGTCTGGTTGTATCAAGATTCATCTGCAAAATCTCCTTGATTCGCATAGGAATTGCAGAAAAAGTCGAATCATTGAGCAGATAATGAATCTCATCCAGCACCAGTATTGTTCCCTTTTTGTACTTGATGGGGTGTTCAATCTGCACTAACTTCTGATACGTGGTAACCGTAATTCTCCCTGTATCAGCAGTTTCAATTGCGCCTTCAGACCAATCACGGGTATCCTTACCCTGTGCCTTCAATACATCACGTTTCATTTGTACATAGCTGGATTTACGGTTAGTGACAATAACTGCATCTTCATGGTGTTGTATCACAGCACCAATTGTCGCCGTTGTCTTACCGCTCCCTACAGGAGCCATGATACAAATGCTTTGCCCAGGTGCAACTTTGTTGAGTTCCTCCAGACTAAAGATGTCTGATAAATAGGAATTCGATTTTCCGATGGTACAAGGGGTAAACATTGCTAATTCACTCAGATTGGGGTAATTACCCAAACATTCGGGAATTGGACGAACTCCCGGGGGTCTTACTTTCATTGTTCATCTTCTCCTTTTTCCATTTACCATCACCCAAGTGTAGGACAGATGGCTTTCGTCAAATATTGACTGATTATAGAATACCGATGCCTACGAACCCACGAAGATTTCCGTTTTCAGTACGTTTTCTTGTGGTAGTCACAGGTTTGTTCTGGCAGAGGTTTGACACAGCTCTTGAGAAGCTGGTACTGTCCTTGAAACAACCTGGATGATGTTCGTTAAATGCCTGATATAACACTTCTGTCGGGGTAAATATCATCTCATCAAATAGGCAGGCCGTGCTTAGAAATTCCTCCAACTCGTCGTATGGCATCGTTCCATTCAGAAATGTGAGTTCATTCTCATAATGACAACCGTCACCAGCAAACTGGTAATGGTTCGATGCGAGCTGACAATAGTGATAGAATGCATCAGTTACAATTGAATCTCTTTCTGTCCAAAGCTTATCAAGCAGATAAGCATCCTGTTTTTCAACAGGAATGGGATTCAGAAAGGGCAGTACCAACAATCTGCTCTGAAACGAAGGATCGCTGGTTGCGATTGTTGTGTGCAGATTGTGGTTTGAACAAATCACTTGCTTTGCTGTCGGAGAAAAAGTGACCTGGCTCTTGTTTTTTCTGTCACTAGTAATATAGTCATGTCCACTCAGCGTCTTTAACAAGGCAATGCCATTAGAACTGATCGGTTTGTTACCCTCATCCCCGCTTACACAAAGGCGTTTGTAGAACAGCTCCGAAGCAGCAAAGTGATGATTACAGAGATTTTCTAATGACAGCGAGCATGTCAGTGTCGGCGAAAGCAGATGAATTAACAGTCTTCCGAGGATACTCTTTCCGGTATTGGAAGCACCGACAAGGAAAAAGATGCGCTTAGCAGAGGTGTCAGGTGACAGAATATAGCCAATCATCTGCCAAGCACGCTTGATCCAAACCTCATCCCCCATTGATGCTTCGTACAGAAACTTATCAAAAACGGGATGATTTCCGGATTTCTCTGGTGAAAAGTTCGCCATGATACATCCGGTGTTGAAAATTTGGGGCGTTGGTGGTTTTAAATGCTGCGTCTCCACATCAAGTAATCCGTTCTGGTACAGAATATACTTGCTGGGATTAGGCATTATCTCAACCTGTTTTGCCGAAACCTTCAGCTGGTTATAGATCGTATTGACATTCTGATATAATGGAGGAATTCCAGCACTTTTTGCCAATTGTGCGATCTGGATTTTGGGCTGTTCTCCGTTTGTCTGATCCACTACATGATAATGCGAATTGTAGTAGAAAAACTGACCACAGTGGTAGATACAAAAACAGTTTTCTGCCAATGCTGAAGCAAATTGGTAGCATTCATTTTTCAAATCTTCAGAAGGAGGCGTAAAAACAACCGTGTGATCTGCCACGGGTGATTCAGGGTTAATTAATGCAAGCTCATTCATATTAATTTCCTTTCTGTCCCAGAAGCGGTACCAGTTTCCAGGACTGTAAAAATTTTATGCATCGGTGCATGAGTTAAGTATAGCATGGATTTCTTATTTTTTCAGTACGAAAAGGTGCTTATTTTCACTGAAAAGTAAAAAAAATGAAAATTAGGAGGTTGTTGTACTTGATACGAACAAACAAAGATATTTTTAATAGTCTTGTATGCAAACCATTAATGAATAAACTGAAGTTAACTTCTTATCTATCTGAACAATATGATGTTACCGAAAAATACTTTCTTCATCGTCAATCCTCAGAAGATCCTATTAACGGATGCTGCGCAGAATGCATCAAAACCATGTACGAAAATATAGTCAGAATCAAATCTATGATTTCTGATAAAGAGGATGAAGAGAAAACTTTAAAAAAGTGTAAACAGCACTATAACAACATGATATACATGTTCAAAGATGATTTTTATATCAGCAATCCAACAGATGAACAGGTGCTTGAAATTGTTAGGATAATTGTAAACGAAATATATGACAAGGAATGTATCGATCTTATCCATGTCTTGCATAAGATAAAAAAATGGGATTCAAAAATTTGTTTTACAGATGAAGGCAAGTCTCTACTTAAATATATTGATCCGTGGCTCATTGAACAGGAATCACCTGAACTTAAACACTTTGTTGGACGTGAAACAGAATTACTCAGGATTACCCAAAAAATGAAGAAGAATAATTGGGTTGCGATAACCGGTGAACCCGGCTGTGGAAAATACTCTCTCGCCTTGCAATATGCTGAAAATCATCAAAATGATTATGATTTGATCTATGTTTTACCCTGGATGGATTCTTTGGATGAGACACTTGCACAGATTCCCACATCGGATGACGATCGTTATACTTGTCAGACGGAAGACGATAATAATAAACCAGAAACTTCCGAGGAACGCCAAAAACGCAAACGAAAGACTCTTTTGAATTCAAAAGAATCTGTATTGATTATCATCTATGATGCATTCAGAAAATTGAATCCCAAAGAGATCAAGTACATATGTAATGGGGAAACAAGTGACATCAATATGATTATCACAACACATCATAATCATAAAAATTCTGTCAGATTGGAAAACGATCTCTCTGAATCAGATTTCGAAGAAATATTCTTCTCTATTCACACAGGTGCGTCAAAAGAAGCGAATCGTAATCTGGTTAATTGCTGTAGAGAAATTAGTGAGGGAAACATCTATCGTTTTATTGTTCTTGCTGAATACTTGAAAAAGCAAAAAAATATCACTCTGGCTGAAGCATTATACTATAATTTCAATGAACATAATTATTGTCATTTCTTTGCTGATATCGAGACTTTTGTGATAGGGTATCATGGGGCAATTATGGAATCAACACTATATGAGCATATGGAACGTTCCTTCTTGATTCAGAATTTATCCGATGAACAAATTGAGCAGTTGTATCATGCTGTGCTATTGTTGGATGATAAGATGGATGCTGTATGTTTGGCAAAACTATATGATTTACCCTATGACTATTATGAGAAATTTTCTCATTTTCATCTTCTCGACTACACTAAAAAAACAAACACCCTAAAATACTGTAAGATGTTGCAGATTACACTATTGAATAAAAAAATGAAGCTCGACTATGAAGTCTGTAATCATTTGATGTATAAGTATCTATCTATTGACTCCTCAGTTTCCGAAAAGGGTCACTTTGCTAAAATGCTTTTTCGTTGCTTAGCATTTCAATGGGGGGCTCTAAGCTACGAGGAGGAATGTTGGCACCATATCAAAGCAAATCTTTTTTACTATAGAAATTTGCTCGAACTGTTTCTTTTTCATAATATTTTGCCATGCCATTTTTTAAGAAATCGAACAGATAACACAAAATATAATTTCTTTCAAGATCAGAAACTGCAATTATTCACTGCTTATGTTTATGGATTTCTTAACCATGTGGATACTTACTTTCGACTGTGTGAATCGAAATACTCACAGGATGTTTCCCCGATCCTTCAAAATGGAATTCAATATTTATGTGCGTTTTCTACATTTTACAATTACCTATTTAATCCAACCTGTGATCATAGTAGGGATAATCTAATGGCTGCTATACGATTTATAAAGAATAATGCACTGAACACAACTGCCATAGCGGAAGAAAGAGATGTGCTGTTTTTTGAGGCGTGCCTATATTATCGAGATAACAAGTATACTGAATTTGAAAATGCATTAAATAATGTTGCTTATGAGGTAGAAACAAATCAGAAATTCTCACTGGTGTATCGTATTGTAATGACCCTGCTTTATCTTGATGAGAATGATACTTTTCTAGAGACTTTATATACAAAATTTTCGATCTATAAAAACAGGTGCTATGAATGTTGTGCTGCAATTTCTATGTTGGAGTTTATTGTTAAGAGAACCATTGATATCGAATTATTGATAAACTTGAGTAAAGATTCACCAGATTCAGAACACCTATATTTACTTCCGATTTTGGCTTTGCTTGAAAAAAAAGCCTCTTCCAGTCCAGAGAAAGAACAGCTTTTGCGTTTTTGTTCTAATAATTTGGCTTTCAATCGATACTGGACTAGTCTCGTAGGGATTGATTTTGGGGCAGATATCACCAGAGCGATGAAGGAACTTGAAGAATTGAGCAGACTGTGTCGAAATGTTTGGGGAGACGATGGAACGATATCTCCCAAGATAGATAAGGCGATTGAAATCATGGATTCACTACAATCTGAAGCAGCTCGACTAAGCCCCGTTCACTCTATAATTTCTGATTGTATGGAAAATAATAACCGTTCCACGTTCCAGGTTCCACTACAACAAGAAGAAACTTCCACATCCTGATGAGTATGATATGTTCTTGTATGACTAGTTCGGAACGTGGAACACGGAACACCCACGCACTTTTTATATAAAATATAATATAAGGGCCTTTTGAAAATAAATTTTTGATAAAATCTTTTTCTGCTTTTTTGATGTGGACTAAGATGAAAAAGCTTTACAACAGGGATTTAAAACGAAAAAAGAAAGGGGATTCATAGATATGATCGAATCCCCTTCTTCAGAATATGAAAAACTATTTTGCAGAATTATTTTTCAAGGTTTCTGACTGAACATCAGCGTATCTCGCATTACCCCGGGCTCATTCAAAAACCACTCAATCTCATCATAGCTGTACCCCATCTCCAGCAGATCAAGCACTTCGTCCTCCGTCACTCCAAAACACCGACACATCAGAAGCAGCGTTTCAAGGGCTTCGTCTGATTCGGCCTCATCTTCCCAGAGCATATAGTCACGAAAGAACGGATCATAGAACATGGTCTTGAACGTATCACTGGAAAGATTCCCCCGTGCGTCGATCTTCAGAATATCGCCGTTTTTCACGTCAAGCACCTCATAGTCAAAATGGAGAAGCCCACAAGCCTTGAGAGCCTTCTCCATGATCGACTGCGTGGACGCATAAACATACAGCCCGATCAGTGGAAAATGGATCAGATACAGCGGACTCGAACCTTTTACGAAATACAATGAGCTTTCCACATCGAGCAGGGTGAACGTGAAATTTCCGGAAACATCCTCCGCCATCTGTGCAAGCGACTCGAAAGAAAGATCCCCACTCTGTTCCAGAAGCTGTACCCCGATGTAGCTATCGGTTTCAATCTTTGTAGCGGGCAGTTTCTTTGTTTTGCGAAGTTCCCGGTCATTGTACAGCACGCCATTATGAGCGAATGCAAACTCTCGTCCGGCGAATCCTCGGAACGGGTGGTTGTTGTAATTGTGTTTCTGATTGCCTTGTGTGGTAAATCGGGTATGTCCCATCAAAGCGGATGTCCCAGCCGGAACACGGAACTTCATCTTATGAGCAGGCTTTGGACGCTTGTAGATCGTGATTCTTTCGTTCTTGACGTAAGCGATGCCCGAAGCATCCGTCCCTCTTTCTTCCGCTGCGTTTGCCAACGCCTGTGTCAATTTCTGCAGGACTTTCGGCGAAATTTTATCATGATAATCGAGCCAACCAAACAATGCACACATCTTACATATCCTCCTCTGTTGTGATTTCATCGTTGATATAGAGTCGCCGCTCCTTCAGATACTGAATGAGTTCCGGTTCGTTGATGGTTGCCACAAAGTCCGACCATGACAGCTCCTGTACTTCCTTGTCAGAAAATGTGAAAGCTACGTCACAGATTCGATTTACGAGCTGTAATGTAGCCAGAAGTGTATTCAATTTGAGCGTCCCTCGGAACATCCGGAATTCGATCGTGTGCTTGTTGCACAGATTGACGGCGGAATATCTTCCGTAGCGTTCCTTTGCCTTGTCCAGAAGCTTCTTCGGGCTGGACTCATAGCCATAACGAGCAGCCCAGCGATTCATAGCGGATTCACTTCTGCGAGAAAATTTGAGCAGCTCATTCCAGTGCTGTTCTACGAAGTAGAGAATTCTGGAAATCGTTGCTTCCTGATGTTCTGTGAAATCGCCCAGACTTGACCGATTCACATGAATGTGAAGTCCGCAAGTGCTGGTCTGATGCGAACGATAGCCCAGATGGATACACTCATTCAGAACGTCCTCCCAATAGTAGCCCATATGATACTCAAGGCTCATGGGGTGGGTGACAATTTCCATGCCCTCGTTCAGACTTCCGTCCGATTTGATGTAGATGCAATCATCCGAAACGTTCCCGACTTCTAGAATGGATTGGGCATTATCATCATCATGACCACCAATGTCGATTTCAAGCTCCACACCGAAATAACGCTCACCCTTACCATAGAAGATCGGCTCGGGCTTAAAGCTATAATCGTGAATGGTACTGCTCTTTTCGTTGAAACAGTCGTAACACAGACATTCATCTCCATGTCCGTACGAATCGTTGACGTGCATGACACGGTCGCAATTGTCGCATCGGGTATAGTGATTCTCGTAGCAATGCTCGCACAGGCAGTGGTCGTCATCACCATACACATCGTCATCGTAAATCAGCGTACCACAGCGTTCACAGGTGGTGCAATAGTTGTCAACACAGTCCAGGCAGATGGGGTCTTCGTCGTTGATGAGACGATAGTTCCCATCCGTGATGAGACATCCGCAATGGCTGCAAGTTACCTGAAGCCGTTCCACACATTCGGGACACATGATTTCGCCATCCACGATACCGAAGTTGTCACCCTCAATGACAGCTCCACAGAAAGCACAGTGTTGAGCCTCGGGATTCATAGTTGTTTTCTCTTCCATTTTGATTTCCTCCTAAAATAAATTGAGCATCCCACCGGAATGGGATGCTCTTTTTGTCGATATTCGGTTAATATTCTTCTGCAAGTAACATGGTGCTGTGGTCGCTGTCGTCAATGATGTACACCTTTTCCGTGATGGGATTTTCGATCATCGGCAGCAGATATTTCCGCTTGAACGGCGGCTCTTCCTGCTCATGCTCGATACACTGAATGCCATTCAAAACAAAAAGCCGAAAGACCTGAAAATAGTCTTTCGGCTCGGGGATGGCATTGAGAGCATTCCACATGAGAAGCTGGAGTTCGAGAGGGATTCTCTCACTTACGCCACGGGTGAGATAGCGGTTGTTCTGAAACATGACTTTCCTCCTTTCGCAGTTTTGCTATGTCCCTATGCTCCTACCATTTAATATGATAGAGCCTATCGTAGCACTATGATAATATGTAACTGAAAAGGCGTATTTTAACAGGGGAGAATGTTCTACTGAAAACTTGAAAAACACTGATATGAGTGTTTGTACTGGGGAAGTCTTTCTATAGCATTACAGTGATTTTAGGGTGTTGTCAGACCAGCTATACAGTAGACTGAGAGCACTATTTTATAGACTGAATCATTGAAATCTATAATATAGATTACGTTAGAATCATTGTATTCTACTGTATGACAACAATAGGAGATTCATTACATTTACAGTTGTTTTCCTTGATTTTATAGGATTTCCATCGGTTTCTGAAACAGGAATCTGAAGTCTTTTGAATAATTACCAACATTCTAATAAAATACAAGATAATGGAGGACAGGCTTATGCAATATGAAAAGAACAGTATTATCAATGTGGAGGAAATGATGGAGCTGTTGCAGGTTGGAAAGAGTACAGCTTATCATCTTCTTGCAAGCGGAGAGATTAAAGCGTTTCGTATCGGACGCAAATGGAAAATTGAAAAGGAAGCGATTTACGATTATATCCGTAGAAGAACGGAACAATCAGACAGGAGGTATAACAATGTATAGAAATACGATTATCTACAAAATTAATGAAACCGGTGAAATTGGTGCCTACCTTGATTTTCTGATGAAGCAAAATACAGAGCAGGAACAATTTGTACTGGCAGCGCCATATATGTTATATTTACCATATGGACTAGGATCAAATACTGAATTATCGGCCGATCAGCTCAGACAACTTGCTGATAATCCTGGTATACATACACATATCGTCATTTTATTGGATCACTGTTATAATGATGAAATGGCGTTATGGCTGTCACAGCAGTTTGTAACGTTGAGCAAGATTTCGGTGATGACATTTATTGTCATTCATCATACAGCAAATGGCTATCATGCACACATTCTGGTAGATCCATCCTATCGATTCTTCTATGGCAGATTCGCATGGGCAGCAGATGTTATAGGTTGTATCGAGAGTGATGACGGGTCCATTGAAATTTATGATGACAGCAGGTACCCAGATCACCCTGCCATTACATTATAAGGGAGGTGCTATTATGAATCTGATACATAAGATCAACGAACAGGGGAGCAAGCTCAATAAAGATTTCTTTACATATTTTAAGCAGCCCTGTGATTTTCTAGAGGTTTGCATATACAATAATATCTATAATGGCAATTACATTGTTCGTGAGTTTAATGGGAATTTTAGTCCTGACTTCTATCAGATACCAAGAATGCACTTTATTCTTGAATTGGGAGCTATGAACAGAATGGACAGAGAAATCATCCTTCTTGCATTACAGATCGAGGATCATCTGGGAGAACGAGTTCCATATTTTGTCCATAGACAGGAGATTGAGGATGAAAGCTGTGCCTTTGAACCGGGCTACCACATTCATTTCTTTCCGGAAGCAGGCGATTTCAGCAATGAGAGAGTCAGTTGCTTTGTAACTCACCTGTTCTATGCGCTCTTTCAATTGGGGTACAAACCACCAATCTATTATACGATCAATGAGGAAGAGTATACGATTATGACACTGGTGACGTAATGAACAAAAAATAAACACGGAGGCGGTAAAACCTCCGTGTTTGGTTCGATAGGATAATCTATCTGTTATTCCTAAACTTCTTTGTTAGAGGTCATGACACGCCTCTTCACCTCATCAAACCCAATCGGCTTATACCCAATTCGTTCTACACAGACACAGAAACTCTGTGGTGAATCCGTCCGGTACATCGGGTTATCGTGCACATGACCGAAGATATTTGCATAGGGCATATTTCGATTAATGTACATCGGCTCATGGGAGAGCATCCAGAAATTCTCATAGATGATCGGGTAACGGCTGACATGTTCAAAACCGCAGGCAAGATAATTGCTTTCCGTTTCTATATCATGATTGCCCATAATCAGGTACTTATGCCCATTCAGACGATGGATGATTTCAGAAGTTTTCTTGAGATCGTAGGATGAAAAATCACCCAGTACGAACACAGTATCCTCCGGATTGACCGTGTTATTCCAGTTACGGATCAGAGCGGTGTCCATTTCTTCTACACTTTCAAATGGACGGTTTTCATAGCGCAGAATCGCTTCATCGCCGAAATGGGTGTCGGCGATGAGATAGGTTTTTGATTGTTTATTCATTCCTCAGACTCCTGTAAATCTCATCCTTGAAGATGCCGAGCACCTCTCGCTTGAGATCATCATTGTTCAGAAGCAGGGAGAAGAGGTCTGTGTTCTGGTCGAGACCTTCGATCAGAGCATCATCAATATTATCGAAATAGGAAAATGCAAAATCATCCTCACTGTTGTTCTTTGCACTTCTCTTGAGTGTATCGGATTTCTTCATGATGTCGATGATCTGGAGGATACCCTTGACGGCGAAATCATTATCAATCGCTTTGCCCATTCTGCTGTTGATTTCGGAGATAATCTGTGAGAGCCGTTCTTCCTTGGCAGGGGTCAGACCGAATCTGTCAGCGACAGGCAGCTTTACAACAGGATTGGAGATCAGCTCGGATTTCTTATGTTCCTCGCCTTTCTTCTGGATGAAATTTGTTGCCCTGATCTTACCATCAAGATTATATCCTCCGCCCGGATGCTGAACCTCAAAGTAAGACAGCAGTCCGACAATGAAATTATATTTCTTGTGAAGCTCTATATCCTCAAAGCATGATACTTGGAGCATGAACTCATAGAAACGTACAAAATGACGCATATCAGAAATCAATTCTTGCTGTACCTCGATACTGTAACGTTCGATCAGCTTCTTGGTCTTGGCAAAATAGAAATTCAGCTTTGTCTTTAAACCGGCTGCCGTTTTTGCCTTATAAATATGCTCGTTAGCCTTTTCAATATCATCCGGATCAATGACCGTATATCCGTCGATCTTTGCTTCAAGGTCATAAATTGCCGTAGGCGTGACGCTGTTTGCAAGAAGTGTCGTGGTATAATACGGCGCAAACGCCTTCGTCATATCTTCGTAGCTGTTGACAAAATCAAGAATAAAGGTTCGCTTCTGATAGGGTGGGCAAATTCGGTTCAGTCTTGAAAGGGTCTGTACAGCATTGACACCTTTCAGCTTCTTCATGATGTACATCGCACAGAGCTTTGGCTGGTCAAATCCGGTCTGGTACTTGTTGGCAACAAGCAGTACCTGATAATCGTCCTTGTCAAATTCCTTCGTCAGCCTGTCTTCGGAAATTCCATTGATAGCAGCTTCGGTGTACTCGGTTGCATCATCCGGAATCTTTACCTTGCCCGAAAACGCCACCAGAGCCTTGATTCCCTTGTAGCCCTTCTTGATGATATATTCCTCAAATGCCTTCTGATACATGACAGCACCTTGTCTGGAGGCTGTGATGACCATTGCTTTTGCTGTTCCGCCAAGCTCATTCATTACCGTTGTTCGGAAATGTTCAACGATCACCTCAATTCGCTGGGCGATGTTCGTTTCATGCAGTTCTACAAATCTTGCAATCTGACGTTTTGCACTTGCCGTCTGAAGTGTAGGATCTTCCTCGATCTCCTTATTCAGCCGATAGAACGTCTGATAGGTCGTATAATTCTGCAATACATCGAGAATGAAACCTTCTTCAATCGCCTGTTTCATGGAATAGATATGGAAGGCTTCGCCCTGTCCGTGCTTATTCAGTCTGCCAAAAAGCTGAAGTGTTGTCGGTTTTGGAGTTGCTGTAAATGCAAAGAACGATACATTTGTCTGCTTACCGTTTCTCTGGATTTCATCATGGATCATATCCTCCACGTCCTGATATTCCTGATCACCAGCTCCGAGAGATTTGGTGATCGCTGCCATATCCTTTCCGGCAGTGGAAGAATGTGCTTCGTCGATGATCACCGCAAAATTCTTATTCTTCAGTCCTGCAACGGAATCTATGATGTGGGGGAATTTCTGAATCGTTGTTGCAATGATCTTCGTATTGCCATTCAGCGCAATGGCAAGGTCATTGGAATTGCATTTCTCGTCCATCACTTTGATCAGACCGGATTTATGTTCCATACCCATGATTGCTTTCTGAAGCTGTCTGTCAACCACGACTCTGTCCGTTACGATGACGATATTGTCAAAGATGATCTTGTTATCCTCATCATGGAGAGAAGATAAGCGATGGGCAAGCCAGGCAATCGAATTTGTTTTACCTGAGCCTGCGCTATGTTGAATCAGATAATTCTGCGAAGTACGGTTCACTGTCACATCCGCAAGAATCTTCCGGATCACATCAAGCTGGTGATACCGAGGGAAGATCACTCTTTCGGATCGCTTCACTTTTCCTGTTGCTTCATCGGTTTTCTCCTTGGCTTCCACGAAAATGAACTTGCTGATCAGCGAAAGCAGGGTATCCTTTGTCAGAATATCCTCCCACATATAGGAAACGCTGTACCGATCCTCAAAGACCGGATTCCCCTTTCCGGCATGAACACCCTCACCATTGCCCATATTGAATGGCAGGAAAAAGGTTTCATCCCCTTCAAGACGAGTTGTCATAGCGACCTGTTCCAGATCCATTGCGAAATTGACAAGACAGCCTGCCTTGAACAGAAACAGTCTGGATTTCGGATCTCTTTCCGTCCGATACTGATCGATTGCGTTTTCATAGGACTGACCGGCTGGATTACATTTCAGTTCAAAGGAAATGATGGCAATGCCATTGAGGAAGATGACAAGGTCGATGCGTTCCTGATCGCTTGCCCATACTTCCTCCATGACAGAGAAAATATTCTTCTCATACTTTGCCAGCAGATCCTGATTGAATGTGGTTGCCGGCTTTGTATACATCAGTTCCAGCTTCTGGTTGGAGATCTCCATGCCATGTTTGAGAACGTTCAAAAGTCCGCCATTTGCCTTTGTCATTTCAGCGTTGAGGAAATTGACAAGGGTGTCCTCAAAATCAGTCTGGTAGATCTTACGCAGAGCCTCCATTGCATCGGGCTGGGTATCCTCCAGAAAACGGAACAACAGCTCACGATCCATTGCAAATCGGCGGTCAAAATGACTGCTTTTGCGAATAAGATAGCCATTATGGGACTGGAGATAGTCCATGATTTCGTGTTGGTATTCTTTTTCGGTTAGGATGGTGTTCATAAGTCATACCTCATATGTCTTTCTGCTGGGTATGTTTTCCCAGTCCCTTTGGGATAATCCCATTTTT